>CAZNAK010000001.1:0-28943 GCA_964570645.1 uncultured Cytophagales bacterium
GGTTGATCGAAAAGCAACAAAAATAATTTTTTTTTGTCTCAAATGAATATTGGGAAAATCATATTGTATCCGAATCACCATTACGCTAGATAGTGACTTTGGTGAGCTAGTTTTTTAAAGATAGACGCTACCCAATCGGTGTTCTTTGCTTTCGATGGGATGACTTCGATGCCGACGAATTAGGTAGATACTTACACGGCCTGCAAGGTAAAATAGAATTTAAGGGATATTTCACGGTCATTCATCCTGATAAAATTCGACAACGTGAAATTTTAAAAAAAAAACTTACAAAACGAAGGCGCGATTGAGGGAGAGGTATTGGTGGAATTGCTGTAGAAAAAATACCAACAAAACATCTGTGCAGCTACCAAGTTTTTGATGCATGAAAAAGCTATTCGTACTCACACTTTTTTGGCTTCCTTTTACGGTTTGGGCGCAAAACACCGCGACGCTTTCTGGCTATATCCGTGATGCTCGTACCAGCGAGGGGCTATTGGGGGCAGAAATTCGCTTGGAAGGGACTAAACTTGGCGCAATCGCCGATCCTGAAGGATATTTTGAAATCAAAGACGTTCCTGCAAAAAGCTATAACGTGAAGGCTTCGTATATCGGCTACGAGACCGCAACTAAGTTTAATGTTGTCGTCCGAACGGGCGCAAACCCAGAGTTGATTTTTGAGCTTCCAGAGTCCGCCAGCGAGCTAGAGGAGGTCGTCATTCAGGCAAGTGCTTTTGAGAAGCTGGAGGAAACGCCGCTTTCCATTCAACGCCTCTCCCGTGAGGAAATCGCGACTTATCCCGGAGGAAACAATGATATCGCTAAAGTTGTGCAGTCCTTGCCGGGGGTATCGGGTTCGGTGGGTGGCTTTCGGAACGACGTAATTATCCGAGGTGGTGCGCCCAGCGAAAACGTATATTATTTGGATGGTATCGAAATCCCAAATATTAACCACTTTGCCACGCAGGGAAGCGCAGGCGGTCCCGTGGGGCTTTTGAATGTGTCGTTTTTTGAGGGAGTAACGCTAACCACAGGTGCTTTTGGGGCGCAGTACGATAATGTGCTTTCGGGAGTCCTACAGTTTGACCAGCGCGAGGGCAACGCCAAGGGATACAACACAAACTTACGGATAAGCTCTAGCGAAACCGCCCTGACCGTAGAGGGACCGATGTTCAAAAAGAAAGAAAATGAACGCGGCAAGACGACTTTTATCGGTTCGGTGCGTCGTTCTTACCTTCAACTTCTCTTTCAAGCCATCGGACTACCCTTCTTGCCCGACTATTGGGACTATCAGTATAAAGTCAATCACAAAATGGATAGTCGTAACGAGTTTAATTTCATTGGACTAGGTTCGATTGATGACTTTTCTATCAACGCAGATGACGATCTCGATGCAGAGCAGCAGGCTACTTTAGAGCAAGTTCCCGTGATTAAGCAGCAGACGACGACACACGGCGTAAGCTGGTTGCATCGCCTCAAAGACGGAAAGGGCTTTATGCGAACGGCATTAAGTACGAATTATTTTCAAAATAACTTTGAACGATACGAAGATAACGAGAACCAAGAAGGGCTATTTTTTCGGAACGAGTCTGTGGAGTGGGAGACCAAATTACGCTATGAGCTGACACGTTTTGCGGGCGAGTGGACGCTAGGGGCGGGGGCGACGTTCCAAAATGCGTACTACGAAAGCAAAACCTTTGATGGTAATAACAACGTGGATTTTGATGTAGATAATAACTTTGTGCGCTATGGCGGGTATTTTCAAGCTTCGCGTGGGTTTGTCAATAATCGTATTCGTCCTTCGTTTGGGATTCGCTTTGACGGAAATACGTTCACGGACACAGGAAACGAGTTCTGGCGGACGTTATCGCCGCGTTTTGCCCTTGCGGTACAGTTAGATGAGTCCGCCCGATGGACATTTAATGCCTCGGCAGGTCGCTATTTCAAGATTCCTCCCTACACAGTTTTGGGTTTTCAGAGTTCCGAAGGACAGTTTGCTAATCAAGATGCTGAATACATCCGCAGCGACCACCTAGTGTCTGGGTTTGAGTTCCTCCCCACCCCTTCTACGCGCCTAACCGTTGAGGGATTTTTGAAGCTCTACAACAACTACCCTGTTTCTACACGAGATAGTGTTTCGTTGGCAAATCTAGGCGGCGGCTTTGAGGTATTTGGTAACGAAGCGATTGAGAGCGTGGGCAAAGGGCGTGCGTATGGAGTGGAGTTTTTGTATCAACAAAAGCTGGCGAAAAACTTTTACGGGATTCTGGCCTACACACTTTACTGGAGCGAGTACACAGGTTTTGACGGGGAGGAGTATCTTCCCTCAGTTTGGGATAACCGCCACCTGCTAACCTTTACGGGTGGCTATAAGCTACCCCGAAATTGGGAACTCGGGCTTCGGGCAAGGGTCTTGGGAAGTACGCCGTTTGCACCCGTTGATACCGAGGCGACGAACGCCGTTTATCCGCAGTTCGTCTTTGCCTACGACCAACTCGGACAAGAACGACTCGAAACCTTTTCGCAGATTGATGTTCGGATCGACAAAAAGTGGAACTTCAAAAAATGGACGCTAGACCTTTTCTTGGAGGTACAAAACGTGTTAGGTAGCCAGATTCCAAGTCCACCTACGTACGGACTCGCACGAAACGACCAAGGGCAAGTTGAAACCCCGCAACGCATAATCGAGATTATAGGTGTCGATAATAGTGCCGTACTGCCTTCCTTGGGCGTGGTCATAGACTTCTGAGTGCGTAACTATTCGTTATAGAGTACTGCCAACACGGTTTCGCCTACTTGAGCAAGCGTTAGTTTGTCAATAATTCCCAGGTCATCTTCGTGGGTATGCCAGTAGCTCCCGAAGTACGTGTTTGTTTGTGGGTCGTGTTGAATGATGTCTATCATCGGAATACCCGCCTGAGTGCTAACATAGTAATGATCATCTATGATGGAGCTTGACTTTTGATTGACGAAAGTCGCCCCATATCCCAAACGCTCGGCAGTCATCCAAACGTTATTGACCACGCTTGGAGCAAATTGATCGGAGTGTCCCTCACGGTAGAATTTTGCACCCTTTGCACCGACCATATCCAAGAGTATCCCATAAAACGCTTTGTAGCCTTCGGGCATTTTATTCTTGCTCCAATACTGCGACCCTAGACAGTAGGAATTTGGTGTGCCACCATTACCGTAATCTTCGAGGTCAAAAAGCATGATATCTACGCCTACATTTGGCTTTCTGGAGGCAGACTGAAGTACGCGCGCTATTTCTAGAAGTACGCCTACGCCGCTTCCTCCGTCGTTTGCACCGAGGATCGGCTCGTTGACACGCTCTTCGTCTTGGTCAGCAAAAGGACGGGTATCCCAATGAGCAGCCAGTAGCACCCGCTTTTTTACCGACGGATTAAACTGTGCCATGATATTACGACCCGAAAGTTCTGTTCCGTCAAATGCTAGTGCCTCCACTTCCTGAACGAGGACGTTAAGTCCAAAACTCCCCAGTTTTTTAATCAAGAGGTCACCGCAGGCCTGATGTTCAGCGGAATTAGGCACGCGCGGTCCAAAATCTACCTGCGCCTTCACGTAGGCATACGCAGAGTCGGCACTGAAACGAGGCGCGGTCACAAATTTTGGGGGTGTTTTATCTTCTGGTATTTCCGAGGACTTTTCAGGGCTATCACACTGAGTTAAAAAAAGGATTAAAAGTAAGGCAGCAAAGATACGCATGAGCTTTTTGTTTCAAAGGTAAAGAAAATAATCCCATTTTGGAGACGTTCCCTGTGTAATGAATAGATACCTTTTTAGTCTAGTTTTTATATTGCTTCTGGCAAGCTGCAAGACCGCCGAACCCACAGGATATGCAGGCGAAGTGCCCCCTGAGCGTATGAGTAGCCGTCAATACAAGGCGTGGAGAAAAGATGAGCGTCCGCCGACCCTTGAGGAATATGCGAAACTCTCTCCGCGACTTCAGCACAAGTGGCTTAAGCGGCTCAGCCATCCGCAGTACAACGACCCAATGTATTTTGGTCAAAAGCGTCCTCCTAAAAAGCGAAAAAAGAAAAAACAAAAGTAACCTTTAATGCGCGAGGGAAGGCGTATCGTTGGTAGATCTTCATAGTTTTGTAACATTGATGACCTGTACATCAGGCTTCTATCTTGATTTAAACGCTTCTTTATTCCGCCTTTAGCGCGTGTATTCCTTTTGTTTTTTTCTTCCGAACACGCATATTGAGTAACTCCACGATAAAGGCAAACGCCATGGCAAAATATACATAGCCTTTCGAGACTTCCCGTCCGAGGGCTTCGGAGGTGAGTAAAAAGCCAATCAGAATTAAAAAAGAGAGGGCAAGAATTTTTAGCGGTGGATTGCGGTCAATAAACGCACTAACTGATTTGACAAAGGCAATCATCAAAGCCATTGAGATCATCACGGCAACAATCATGATGATTACTTCATCAACCAAACCGATAGCGGTTAGGATAGAGTCAAAAGAAAATACGATGTCGATGAGGACGATTTGAAGAATTACCCCCGAAACGGACACTACGTTCTTCTTTTTTTTATCCTTTTCTTCTATTCCAAAGGTGATTTTTTCGTGAATCTCGGAAACACTCTTTGCAATCAGAAAGAGTCCGCCCGCCAGTAGGATGAGGTCACGGATATTGATGCCGAGGTGTATATATTTTTCGCTGTCGGTAGGATAATCCAGTCCGATAAGGTCGCTAATATTGAATAGGTCTGCCTGAAGGCTCATGATCCAAGTAATGCCAAAGAGCATAGCGATACGTACGACCAAAGCTAAAGCGAGTCCTAAATTACGGGCAAAAGGACGGCGTTCTTCGGGAAGTTTATCAGTCAAGATGCTGATAAAGATGAGGTTGTCAATACCCAGTACAATCTCAAGTGCGCTCAGGGTCAGAAGGCTAACAAGCCCTTCTCCTGTTAAAAATACGCTGAAATCTATCTTCATGTAAGTAAAAGCCTTTAAAAAGGTAAGTGTTCGCCGGAGGTAATGCCTTTTCTGGGAAGTAGGGAGGAATAGGTAATAATTTGGACAGCCGCCCGAGAAGTCGGATATTTGTGTTTATGAATAAAAAAAATGCAGCCCGGCTTTCTTTGGTTCGATCTATCCTTTTTTTAGTGGTGGGTTTACTGGTCTTATTTACTGAAGTATTTGCTTCTTTGGGCGAATATCGTTATGCTTTTGGGGGTTTTGCGATCCTCTATGCGCTCTTTCGATTCGGGTATTGGTGGTATCTGTATCGGGACAAAGAATAAAATTGTGTAACTTCGTCCACTACCCAACAAACTCCTATTCTAATGAAAGAAACCCTTAATTCGGCTGCCGAGCCGATCATGCTGTGGGACCTATTTCTGCAAGGTGGTGTCACGATGCTTTTTATCACACTGATTTTTATCTGGGCAGTGTTCATCATCTTTGAACGTCTGTTAACGCTCTCGCGCACCTATCAAAACACCGAAACATTGACGGGGCAGATCCGCGTCGCGCTTCAGGAAGGTACCATTCAGGAAGCCATCGCGATCTGTGAGAAACGTAAGTCTTCACCTTTTAACCGTATGCTTCATAAGGGCTTAGAGCGTATGAAGTTCACCAAAGAGATCAAACCCGTTAAGGTAGCCATTGAGGACATGGGCGAGCTTGAGCTATTCAAACTCGAAAAGAACCTGACTACTTTAGCTACGCTAGCCGGTGCAGCTCCGATGCTAGGATTTTTGGGTACGGTAATCGGGATGATCGAAGTGTTCATGGATTTACATAATCTTGAGGGTTCGATTACGCCACAAATGCTCTCGGAAGGAATTTATCAGGCGATGGTTACGACGGCAGGCGGTCTAGCTGTTGGTATTGTCGCGTATGTGGCTTACAATGTACTGACAGCCAGAGTACAAAAGGTTGTTTACACGATGAAGCAACTGACGTTTGAGTTTTTGGATAACCTACAAAGTGCTTAATCAACGCTATTATGCCCCTCGAATCACGTAACAAGATCAATCCGATGTTTAATATGTCTTCAATGACAGACATCGTTTTCTTGCTTTTATTATTTTTTATTTTGACCTCAGGCTCCGTAATTCCTTTGAGCTTACCCATTGACCCTCCTTCAAGCAGGAGTTCCGTTAAGGTAATGCCTAAAATACACGTTGCGATCACCAAAAATCTGGAATACGCCGTTGGAGAGACAAAGATCAACGCCAGCCAACTCGAAGCTGAAATTCGACGCGCGCTCCCGATAGACGATGAAGGCGTGGTAGTACTCCATGCAGACAAAACGGTACCTGTCGAGAAGGTAATTGAGGTGGTGGATATTGCAAACCGGCTGGGCGTTAAAATCTCGGTAGCCATTCAACCTGCTTCGTCATGAAACTATCCGAAGGCCTTCGTGAGCGTCGTCTAGCGGCTCGGAACCGTCTTCAAAGTGGGGTATTTACGACGCTCATCTTTTTGGTACTTTTTGGACTTGTACGAGCGTGTCAAGTTTGGGAAGCCCCCATTCCTCCTCCGCCCCGCCAAGGCATGATTATGGATTTTGGTAGTTTGGTAGAGGGGGCATCCCCTCAGGAAGAAATAGAACCAGTGAAAGAGACCATACAGCCGCAACCAGTACGACCTGATAACTCCGAGGTGGTTACGGCAGAAAACGACTTACCCGAACTTGAAGAGACGATTGAACCCGTAGAAGAAGTTCCGCAGGAAGCAACCGAGGAAGTCGAAGAGGCATCTCCCGAAGTTCCTTCCAATGAACTCACCGAGGAAGAAGATCCCGGTGATACCGGACAACCTGATGCGACACAGGCTAGTGACCAAAAAGAAGTAGAGGAAAATGGAGAAGAGGGAACCTCGCTCGACCTAGTGGGTTGGGAGTGGGATGCGCCTCCCAGACCAAATGACAACTCTAATGAGCTTGGAAAGCTTGTATTCCAGATTGTTATAGATGATCGCGGTGAGGTACTGGCGGCAAATACTGAGAGTCGTCTTGGCATCTCGTATCAGGTGGCTGAACTCTATCGCAAAGAGATTTTATCGCTTACGTTTTCGCCAACCCGCGCAAGCGATCCCCCACTCCGAACACAAGGTAGGGTTACGATTGTATTGAAAAAAGAATAGAAAGATAGATTACAGACGGATGCCTAAGACGCTTATATCATCTCGTTGTTCCATCGAACGCTGATGGCTGTTGAGGGCTTCCTGAATCTCATGTCCTTGTTCCTTGAGTGGCAAGGAGACAATACGTTTGATTAATTCAAAAAATTTCATAGAACCAAACTTTCGTCCACCTTCAGGACTATTCTGGTCTATAATACCATCGGTGTAGAGGTACAAAGTACTCCCCTTTTCTAATACAAAAGTTTCTTGTTCAAACGCTTTTCTACCACGCTGACGACCGCCGATAGACCGCCTTGTACCCCGATATTTTTTGACCTGTTTCTCCCCAGCATCGTAATAAATTAAGGACTGAGAAGCTCCCGAGTACACAATTTCATTGTCTTTTATCCTGCAAAGGCTAATATCCATCCCATCTTCGTTTGCTCCTCCTTCTTGGTGAAGGGCGTTCCGAAGTTCAAGGTGGAGATTTTCTAGTATTTCCGCGGGTTCGCGTACAGCTCGCTCAATGACAATTTCATTTAGCAGTGTGTTGCCGATCATTGACATAAATGCACCCGGCACACCATGTCCCGTGCAATCTGCTACCACGACAAACCAAGTCTCATCAACCTGAGCAGCCCAATAAAAATCACCCGAAACAATGTCTCTTGGTCTAAAGAGAACAAAATATTCACATCCGATACGTGACAGCTCTTCGGCGGGAGGCAGAACGGCATTTTGTATGGTTTGCGCATATCGAAGACTATCTATTGTACGCCGATTTTCTTTTTGAATGTTTGTGTACATTCGTGAGTTGGCAAGCGCAATAGAAACGTAGGATCCGAGTGTACGTAAGAAGGTCAGGTCACGTTCTCCGTAAGTGTTCTTTTCAAAGCTCTGCACAGTCAGAACGCCTAACGAAGTATCTTCAACAACTAGAGGTAAATAAATAACGGACTGTGGAATTTTTCCTGCATGCGCTTTAAGTTCTACCTGATCTAAATAATCCCTTAGTTCGTTATCAACATCATTAATAAACACTTCTTCTTGTGTGTGGTAACAACGTACTGCTGGGCTGCTAACGTCGTTTAGGCTTTCGGCATCAAAGGGAAGCTCTTCACCCTCTTCCATGAAGCCTCGAAACTCAAGCTGTTGACGCTCACGATTGAGAACACCAATACCAAAAGCCTCGGCGGGCATCAGTTCATTTACGTTTGCGTAAACTTCTTTAATGAGCTGTTCGGTATCTAGTTGTGCTGTTATTTTTTGACCAATATCGCTCAATGTTTTTACATTCTCGAAGGCTCTTTCCACCTTTTGTTTCTCCTTACGAAGTTCTACGGTCTGCTCTTGAATCTGCTTAGTCCGGTCGGCGACAGTCTGTTCTAACTGCTTATTTTTTCTACGTACACGTCGTGTATTCCATTGGATACTAAGAAAGAGGGTAAGTGCTGCAATGATTACATAACCTAAGTAAGCCCACCAAGTCCTGAACCAAGGAGGTGCTATCGAGAAACGAATCGTACTCGCTTCACTGACTTGCCCTAAGGCATTTCTGCCTCGGACACTGAACGTATATTTACCCTCCCAAAGGTTACTGTACTCTTTTTTGGTTTCTGTTGTCCAAGGTGACCACTCACTTGATTCGTTTTTGGTTTCCAGTTTGAATTGATATAAGTTAGCTTGTTCACTTTCAAAAAATGGTAAGGCATAGCGAAATATAACAGAACGCTGGTCAGAGTTAAGTTCGAGGGGCGGTGGAGTCTTTGTACCATCATACTGAGAGAACAGCAAAGAATCATTTACGACTACTTCCCGAATCAAGACGGGCAGCAATGGGGTAAGCTCAAACTTTTCGATGGGATTATACAAAAACAGTCCTTCCGAGTTGGCAGTCCATAGCTTTCCATCGGCTTCTACGTACAAGAAATTTTCGAGTGCTTCGGGGAGACGCTGTAGCTCAGGTATCAATTCCCATTCCCATTCGTTCCTTGTGACCATTTTGGCCTTTGCCACTGGAGTTTGGCGGGTATTAAAACCACTGATCCAGATATAGTTTCCTTTTTTACCAACCCAATTCACATGACGGCTTTCAGTGAATAAGAAGTAGTCCTCAAAACGCTCGTCAACCTCGAATACCTCTCCCGTCCAGCGGTGTACCCCTCCGCCGTTGGCAAACACCAACTCTTTTCCAATCTGATAGACAAACGTTTCAAATAGATACTTTACGGGAATCCCATATTTATCATCATTATACACCTTGACTTTGGGTGTAGGAGACAAGGGAGCTATTACATGGACATATCCACTACCGTAAGTACCTGCCCAAAGCGATCCATCTACAGCCTGCACCATGTTACGAATAAGTGGCGAGACCTCAATAAAGCGTAATCTTGTCCAATTTCCAGTATCATATCGGATTACGGTCACGCCTTCGTTTGAGCCAGCATAGAATATCTCAGGGTTACTTCTATCTTGTATAATACTGGTGGAATTATTATTGACCCCTGCGATGATGCTCAGCTTTCCGTCTTTGAACTCAAATACACCTCCGTTATTTGCTAGTAAAAGCGTTTTTTTTCCTCCAGGAAGGGTTATAGACTTACCATTCCATGATTGTTTTTCATCCTTACTAAGCGGATAAAAGCGATTATTTTCTTCTAATACGAAATGATTATCACTCGTATGCGCAAATATTTTACCTTGATGCCTGACTGCGCCTGTTACATTTCCTTTTAGCCCACTTTGTTTGTCCCATTTGCTTAACGTAGAGGAATATTCTACTTTAACTATCCCTTTATCAAGTGAAATCCAAAGGTCTCGCTCGCGGTCGAAGTGAGCATAAAAGACACTGCTAGCTATGCCTACTTGGTCCTTTAACATATCTACTTCGCTGCCATCAGGTGCTGCGACAGCGACTCGTCCGTCAAGCGATGAAAACACATAGCCCTCTTCTTCGTCCCCACTACCCCGGTAAAGCATATTGGTAAACGTAGGCGGGTTTTCCATAACGAAGAAGGGCTTTCGTTCCGCCCCATCCCAAAGAAAGATATTTCCGTTTCGTAGTCCAATCAGAATTTCATCATTTTTAGCGGGCAAAATAAACGCCATGGACTCATTCCCTAGGTCTTCCAGCCCTGCAACAGGCTCAAATGTCCCATTTTTATATTCAAGCAGTCCTTTACCATTTTGATTAACGAGGAGACGATCATTGACAAAGTAAGTTCTCCGGTCAAAGAAGTTTCCACTAGGGGCTTCCAGAACCGTCAGCTTGTCTTCCTTCAAAAAGAAGAGAGCCTCATTACTACTAAATATAATGCCATAGGGAGTTTCTAAAATGCCCCAGACATCGTTATACGTCAATTCTGGATCAGGTAATTTTTCGCCAAGTCCCTCAAAAACGAGTGTTCCTTTTTCATCACGGGAGAAAAAGCCAAATTCTCCCTGTCCTCCTACGTAGATGCGCTGTGACTCACCATCTATGTGTATCGAGCGCATCGTCGTATTATTACCTGTTGTGTGTGTCTTCCAAAAGGTCCCATCGAACTCAACCAAGCCTAAATTATTAGCAAAGTACATGAGGCCATTTTCAGCTTGGGCAGAAAACCAATTTTGGGTACTAGCTTGATACTCCTTAGGAGGATAATAATGGTGGAATGGTCGTCCGCGCTCCTCCTTTCTTTGCGCACGAGAGGTTGAGCCTAGGAAGCCAAAAAAAATTACAAAGAGATGAAGATATGTTAAGACTCGCTGCGGCAACGCTATTCGATTAAGTAGAACAATAAATATACAAATTTCCGATAAACTTAGGACTTTAAAATCTCGTCAATGATGTTTAAATGATGTCTTGTATGAATACGCATGAACTTCTGGGTATTCTTTAGGTTCATTTTACCAAAGTAGGGGTGTTCAAAATGATTTTTAGGGTGTAAACTAGGCAGTTTTCTTAGTATACCGTGTGTTTGCCGTAGCTGTTCATTAAGTTCTTCGATACTTTTTGGTTTTTCTGGGGCAACTTGCTTAGGTGATTTACCTACACCTCGAGGAATACCCCTTAATTTAACAAACTGCCACGAAATATTAAACGTAGGACGAGATACATCAGGGTTAGAGCGTTCTAATGCTTGTGTAATTTTAATAAGCACTTGCATCGAGTGGTCTAAATGCCAGCCTACATCTGTTGTGGAGACGGTTTCACTTTTCGTGCGTGCCTCAGGGATATACTCCTCAAGTTGTCTCAATTCTTTTTCAAAATTCATACTCGGGAAATACTTTTTAATGGCTCATTTTCGATTCAAGACGTACCGCATCTTTAGTTCGTAAGAGAACTGCACGGCGGGTTCAACGATCTCAGGGTTGAGCACACGATCGTACGTGTTATAGGGCAGCTTATCATAAAAATATGTTTGCGCTTTCCCCGCACGGGTAGTTGTTTTGAACTCCCCTTGTGGCAGTTGCGCACTTCGATAAGCGGAGTAACTTTCGTATCGCTCGACGGGATAAGTGCTTGCTAAATTTTCCTTAAGAATTTTATAACGAATGTGATCTCCCGAGAACCCGACCCCTAGCTTCTCGAAGCCTTCTAACTTTTCCTGTGTGAGTACAATAGCCTCACGTCGTAAGGAATCATAGACGGAATTTAATGTGTTTTGAGCGACAACGTAATCTACCTTTACTAGCTCATAAATCTCCACTTCTGCGGCTTTCAACATAATTTGATCTAGTTTCTGAATATCAGAAAAACTGATGTGAATGTTCTTGGTCAGTTCAAAGCCCGTAGGTACTTCGTTGGCATTTTTACTAAATATCTTTTTTTCAATTTCGTAGGAGTAAGTCGGCACCTGCGCAATGAAATCAATGTAAATATCGGTTTTTTCAACGATACCCTGTTCAATAAGGCTGTTTGAAAAAGTTTTGATACGCTGTTCTGCCGTCTGATTGCACGTAATGGCTGTTTTACCTGTCTGCCTTAAACTAAGAATAGCAACGTAAGCCTCTGCGGGTACATTTATCAGTAGCCGTGTCTGTATCTCAAGAGTAGAGTCATTCAAGAAACCTAGCTTACGATCAGAAGAGCTTACATTTCTGTCATTCAGAAAATTGTAATAGGTTTGACTGCGGGCGCGTTCCTGGACTTGCTTGGAGTATCCGCCCCTGACCTGAGCCTTAACATGAAAAGAAAGAATAAGGGAAACAACGATAAGTAGATAACGCATAAAAAAAGTGGTGATTCTTCATGCAAGATACACCACTTTTTTTGAAAAGCGTAATATGATAAGTCTTATTACAGTTGAGTACTACCGGTGGAAGCCCAAAACAGCGGCACCACAGAAGTTTTTCGAGTTTCGGAACTCAAACTTGAGATAGTAAATACCCGTAGCTTCACACTTGTACGTGATACCATTCATGAACTTTTCGTTTATGAACGAAGTACCGACTTGATTTCGCTTAGAATCATAGAGCGTAGCAATGATTCCCATAGCACCGCCATCTTTACTAGCGATACGAATGCGATAGTCAGTGTCTTTACTAAAAACGCAAGTATATTCGATAGTCTTACGACGACCCCCACGCCCGTCAATACGATAACTTTTTACGAAGGTGTGATCCTCCAGTCTGCTCAAGGCAACGCTAGTAAGCGTTCCTGTGTCGCATTGTGCTTCAGCGGCTTCTGGCCTTGCCCAGATTAGGCAAACAAATACGCTCAAAATGACCAATAATCTTTTCATAACTTAGTGTTTTGATGAAAAAGTGCTTTCTTGTTTTAGAATAGAAACAATGATAGTGTGAAAAACAGAGTTTATAATTAGCTTTCGCTCACCATTTCATTTCGGATTGAGCGTATTAGATTGATGATTTGGTTTAAATCTTCATCTGTGACTTCCACAAAGGTTTTGGTAGTAGATTCAATGACAATCTCATCACCAACAACTTTCATAACGGGTTGTCCTTTTTGTTCAACGATATCGACTTTCTCGTAAGCTGTTTTTAGCTCATTGAGGTTTTTAATCAATCCCTCGAAGTAAGGTTTTCCTTTGTACACTTCTAGAACTAACAAAATCCTTTCCAAAACAATTTTTTGCTCACCGATCTTTTCTTTGAGTTTCCCATTAGCACTCTCTTGGTACACCAAAGAGGTGATGTAAGAGGCTTCCATCCAGCCTCCTGTAAGAATGAGTATGCTTAAATAATCTCGACGCTGTTTGGAGAGATGGAAATTTATTTTCTCAAAGTTTGAAGTCGTCAGTTGTAGTAACGAGTCCAAGTTGTCAGTATTATTTGTCAGTCGCTTGATCGTTTTATAGTCAAAAAATTGACCGATGTTTAACCCATCTGCAAGCTTTTTAACGGAGTTCAAGTAGTTTAGTGCGTCTTGATTTACCTCATAAATATTGGCATAACCAAGATCGGTACTGTAAACCCCAAGGTTTAAAGCTTTTTTATAGTTTGTTGTGTAGCTATCTACGGACTTTGGGTCATTCAAGTCGTCCTTTTGGTACTCTGTCCCGATGTCTTTTATCAAAAATGCCACTTCGAGTGGATTGGGTATGGACTTAATAATATTAGGAATTTGATCTTCTTTGAGTTGACGAGCCGCTTCAGTAGACTCTTCAGCATCTGTATTAGTCACAGGAGTTTCGGTATCCGCACCTTCTTGCTCTTCAGGAGCGGCACCACCGCAACTTGCCAGCGTAGTGATCAGGGCAATAGATAGGAAATAGAGTATAGTTTTCATGATCGGTTGCATCTGGTTAGACAATTGATACTGCTAATATACAATAATCAAAGTAAAGAAAAAGTCATTTTTCTATTCTTCTTTTTTAACCGTTCCTCTAGCAGGTAGCTTGAGCGTAGAGAACCAGTGAAGAACTTTTTTGAGGGTCTCAAAATAAAGCGTAATGCAAAGCAAAACTGTCATTAACCAAATAACCGCTACGTTAAATCCGTATGTATCAAACAAACCACCTCCAAAGTGTTTGTAGGGCATAAAAAACTGTGCCCGATAATCAAAGAAATTCTTTTCGGCGGGATCTATCACATGAAAGATAGGGTTCATAAGCTGTACTAACCGATTATCTTTTCGCTGAATGTACTCGGCACCGATAAAGTTATTTCTGACCGCGTCCGCAACTTTTTCAGATTCGTACATATCTTCCAGATATTTAATATTTGGACTACTCGGATTCATCTCCATTGCATATTTCACAGAGTCCACTACCTCCTCGGCTTTATTAAACTCTAGATTGTAATAATACCGGAGTTGCTCTAACATATCGCGTAAGCCAATGGCAGTTTCCTGATTGAAGCCTTTGAGCGTCAAATCGGTATTCAGGGCACGGTCAACGGTCTCGTTTAGATCATCAGCCTTGATATCCTTTTGAATCAATTTGAGTTTTTGTAGCTCTGCACTTAATAAATCCAGATCACTTTGTAGCTCTCTACGTAAAGAATCGTTCGCATTCTCACGGTATTCGAGGACGCGGTCAATGATACGTTCAATCTCTGGAATCCAGTGGCTACGTTGATAATTTGCCTGACTCTTCTTGAGTTCTTCTGGATAGAATATTTTTTGGTACTCATTCCCTTTAGCCTGCTGTACCATTAACGCCTCATAAGCCCATCGCGAGGCAAAAAAGTCTGCTAAAAGAGGTACTTGTCCCTCTTCTGAGATCGCTGTGTGCATTTGATCAAAGCGAAAAATTGCACCACTAAGAATCATTTGGGGAATTAAAAGTATTGGAATCAGGATATATACGGCTACTGCCGAGCTAAATGAAGCAGAAATATTTAGTCCCAATACATTTGCAAAGCAAGAAACTGTAAATAGTACACCCCAGTAGGTTAGCCACATCCCACTGATCTCAAGTATTGAATTACCGATAAGGACAAAAGTTAACGACTGAATTGCCGATAAAGTAAAGAGAATTAGTACTTTGGAAGACAGGTAACTAAACCGGCTAAGATTTAGGAACGACTCCCGCCGTTGTATTTTTCGGTCTCGTATAATCTCCTCAGCACTCACGGAAAGCCCCATGAAAAGCGATACGATGACCGCAATGAGGATGTAAGCAGGTAAATTGTCATTAAAACGAAAAATATACTGTCCTTCGGGCCCATTGTAGTAACGGACAATTACGGAGAGGAACAGTGCCAATATAGGTGCCTCAATTAGGTTAATAACCATGTACTGGGTATTGCTGATCTTGGAGAGAAAGTCTCGAACAATAAAAATTGAGGTTTGCTTTAGTTTATTCGGGATATGAAGACTAGAGTCAGGAGCGTCAACGACTTCCGTAACCTCCTGAATATCATGAGATACTTTGTACTGCTCATGCCACTCAGGAGGAGTGACCTTACGGACAGCAGTGAACTGGCCAAACTCATCTACTACCCGTGCTTCAATGAGATTAAAAATCAATTCGACATTTACGTTACCACAAGTGTTGCATTGCCCTGCATCACTGCCAATCTGATTGGTCGCTTGTTTGAAATAAGTAACTGCCGCAACGGGATTACCATAAAAAACGGGGTATCCACCCGTATCCATAATAAACATCTTATCAAACATCTTGAAGATGTCAGAAGATGGCTGGTGAATAACCACAAAAATCAATTTCCCCTTGAGGGTTAGCTCTTTAAGAAGGTCAATCACATTCTCGGAGTCTCGTGAGGAAAGCCCAGACGTAGGCTCGTCCACAAACATAACCGATGGCTCGCGAATCAACTCCAAGGCAATATTCAGACGCTTACGCTGACCGCCACTGATTTTCTTATTGAGAGGACTACCTACCTTGAGATGTTTAATGTGATTTAGCCCCAAACTTAAAAGCACTTCATCGACTTTCTGTCGTACCTCCTTGTCGGATAAGTTATCAAAACACAGTTTAGCATTGTAGTATAAGTTTTGAAAAACGGTCAGATCTTCCATCAGGAGGTCATCCTGAGCCACGTAGCCTATCACACCCTCAATGCGCTCCTGCTCTGTGTGTATATTAAATCCATTAATATTGACTGTTCCCTTATACGGCGTTTCTAGGCCCGCCATCACGTTGAGTAGCGTCGTTTTGCCTGCTCCCGAAGCTCCCATGATTCCTATCAAACGTCCCGCGCTCTCCGAGATGTTAATATTTCGAAGTCCAATGTGGTCATTGGGAAAACGAAACTCTAGGTCTTTTACGTTAAAAGATAGCTTTGTCGCCGTAGTATCGGCCTTGTAAGTAGCAACTAAGTCGCTGTAATAAAGCGGCTTACCGCGAGGCGTACGAAATACGCTTCCATGAGAGAATAGCGTAATATTGTCTTTCTTGAAGAGTTGCCCATTCAGGAAGATCTCATCGTTTCCTGTATATTTTGTGAAGTAAAGCCCAACAGAAGAGACATAAAGGAAGATAATTTCACCATCAAGGAGTTTAGAATCAATGTAACGCCGTTTTGTCTCAGCAGGTGGCTCCTCTTCATCAAAAACTAAGAAATCCTCATGGTCGATGACTTGATAAGAGTCGTCGGCACGAACAAAGCTTTCTATCAGATTATATTGATCTTTGGGAATGTTGAATACCTCAGCAACCGTATCAATGATCTCCATACGGTGTTTGGTAAACTTGTTGTCAGCGGCGAGCATCTCAAGAAGCTTGAAAAGAACAATCGTCTTTTGTTGCTGTGTGAGTGTTTTGTTGATCCTTCGACAGATTCCTAAAACCCTCACTGAGTCAACGGTACTTGTATCGTCACTTTCGGCTTTTCTTTTTGCTCGTTTCCAGGCTCGATACTCTTTTTTAGCTACGGAGTCGCTTTTATCTCGTCCCTTCCAATCAAATTCATCAGGAACCTCTACGGGTTTTGGCGCGTGTTGGCCATACTCGGCCATTTTATCATAGAGGTCAACATATTCCTTTACGGTTTTTGTATCTAACTCCTGCTTAAAATAGCGAATAACAAAGTTGCGTTCGCCATCTGTTACACCACCATCCTGTTTAGAGATAATGGCAAAAAGTTGAGTTAGTGCTTTTAGTATTTCTTCACTCATGTAATAAGAAGATTAAAACCGTGTTCGAGCCGCTTAAAAAAAGTATCGGCACACTTTTATACCTTTTGAAAGACAAAAAGTGTGCTAAACCCTTAGTAAGTATTAAACTCGAAAGGAATATCCTCAACCAAATCTGAAAATTCTTCGCCTGCCTCTTCCATATCTTCGTCATCTTCATGGTAATACCACATGATGACCGTACCCTCAATTTCTTCGAGCTTCGATAAGATGTCAAGGATCAGTTTGGAAGAAGCCGTATTAAAATATTCAAGACGAAAGTTAAAGCGTGTCTCAGCTAATTTTTCAGCTTTATAACGCTCCAGCCAGTCCAAAATAGGTTGATAAAATTCTGCCGCATCTTCAGGCAGAGAACGCCCCGAAATCTCGAAGTGGGATTCTTGCTTGTTGAGGACGACCGCCGGGGTATCTTCTGTTCCGGGAAGGTTGATAACTTCCAGCATATTCGTGTATGGTTACGGGTTAGTTAAATTCGTTTTTATTCAGAGAATACAAAAGTACAAAATCTCTCATGGTTACTTCATAGTCGGAATGGTGACGGTAACTTTAAGAGAAAAAAATTTGAGTTCGTCGTTAATTGTTTCCATTTCATAGATGAGTGGGTTTCCTGTTTTTTTGCGCATGTCAATAAAACCAAGCCCAGCCCCTCCTCTTTCAGAAAGTTTCATGACTTCCTTCAATCGCTTTCGATAAGCGTCTTTTATTTCTGCTTTATCCATTGCGTTTAGGGTCTCAATTTTTGAGGTAATTTTTTCAACCTCGCCTACCTCCACAGGATTTCCTGTCGTAATAACATAAGCGTCATCGCGCTTTCCCAGTAGAAAAATAGCGTTTTTCTTTCCGTATTTCTCCTGATTAAACTCAGAAGAATGTCGGTAGATATTTTGAAGAGCTTCCATCATGACGTTGAAAACCTTCCTTTTGATCTTAGATTCTTCTCCAAAAGAATCCATGTTCCGTTCTGCCATTGCTAAGACAGACTTCGTGATTTCTTGAGAAAATTCGCCTTCATATACAAGCAACAACTGCTGCTTTAGCATAGTCCGATGAAGATCATAAATATATTTCATGAGCAAAATGTCGGTTAGCGAGCGTTTTGGACGCGAATCTAATATTCAGGATATTCCTGAATTGTAAGCAAGGTAAAACAAAGTTCAGGAAGAGACAATCTTTTTTAGAAAAAGTAGTAAAAAAGCCTGTTTTCCTAAAAATGCAGCTACAAGTACAGTACCAGAAGGTCGAAAACTAAGATAAAGTTGAAAAATTAGTCTTGCGTAATTCGAGGAGTGTTTGTTAAGCTCCTAAAAAAATCAAAACATCCGACTTTTCGGCGTTATACTTCGTATATTATAACATGAAAAAGATTTCACAACTTACGTTCTTATTTCTTTTTGTAGGTGCGGCAACAGCTTTTGCACAAGGTGAAAAACAAACTATCCGTTTCTCTGGGCTTGTCGTGGAAGGGGATAGTATGAGCCCAATCGTTGGTGCGCACGTCTATTTACCGAAAATTGGAAAGGGAACGATTACCAACCCTTACGGATATTTTTCGCTTCAGGTACGACCAGGAGACTTAGTCATCATTTCTTCGATTACGTACGAGCCACAAGAAATCCTGATCCCACCGACCAGCGAACCCAATTACTCGTTATTGATTGACCTCAAGAAAGATACGACTATTCTGGAGGAGATCGTTATTTATCCTTATCCCGATGAAGAGGCTTTTAAGGAGGCATTTCTGGCAATGAACACCTTAACTATTGAAGAAGAGAATTTACGGCGAAACTTAGACCCTGAACGCATACGTGAATATGCGTACAGAGCACCAATGGGAGCAACGGCAAACTACACCTATGCGATGGATCAGCAAATCAACGCCATTACAAATAGATTCACGATCCCGACAACGCAGTACCTCAACCCGATAGCATGGGCGAAATTCATCAAAGATGTGCGAGCTGGGAAATACAAAAAGAGGAAAAAGAAATAGTAGTGGATTAAAGTTACACCTCAAGAGATTAAAGATCGCTTGAGGTGCTTTTAAGGCACTTAGACCTGATTTGCTTCGTCCATTTCCTTGAGTTTACGACGTAAAATCTTACCTACGTTTGATTTCGGCATTTTTTCTGCCTCGATAAAGGCATAGTGTCGAGGTACTTTGTAGCCCGTTAAGTGCTTTTTACAATGTGCTTTCACGTCTGCTGCGGTCAGTCCTTCCTCTTTTGCTACGATGTAAACTTTTACGGCTTCCCCAGATTTCTCATCGGGAACGCCAATCGCTGCTACTTCCATCACGCCAGTGTGCAAAGCAACAGCATCCTCTACCTCATTCGGATAAACATTAAAACCTGAAACTAAGATCATGTCTTTTTTGCGATCCACGATCTTGAAAAATCCATTGGGAAGCATAACGGCAATGTCCCCTGTTTTGAGCCAGCCATCCTCGGTGAGTACTCCTTCCGTAGCTTCGGGACGCTTCCAATAGCCTTTCATGACTTGTGGACCTTTACCCCAAAGCTCGCCGCGTTCGCCCTCAGGAACGGGATTACCCTCATCATCTGCGATGCGTATCTCGGTCGAAGGCATCGGCAGTCCAATCGTTCCATTCTCTTCTGACCCATCCACTGGATTGCAACATAAAACGGGTGAAGCTTCGGTGAGTCCATAACCCTCTACTAGAGGTACGCCTGTGGTTTGTTGCCAACGGTCGGCAACGGCTTTTTGAACCGCCATACCGCCGCCAACGCAAAGTTTCAGTGCGCTGAAGTCCACCTCTTTAAAGTCAGGTTGATTTAAAAGCCCATTAAATAAGGTGTTTACTCCTGTAAAAGCAGTGAACTTGTGCTTTTTTAGCTCCTTAACGAAGCCTGGCATATCCCGCGGGTTGGTAATCAGTACGTTTCTGGCACCAAAGGCCGTAAAAGCAAAACAGTTTACTGTCAGACAAAAGATATGATACATTGGCAGGGCCGTAATCATCGTTTCTTCGCCCTCCTTTGCACGAATATGCATCCAACCTTTGATCTGCTGCATATTGGCGATCATATTACGGTGTGTCAGTTCGGCGCCCTTTGCCACGCCTGTCGTTCCGCCCGTATATTGAATGAAAGCATTGTCACTACTCTTGACCGTTACGGGGCTGAAAGAGCCGCTGCTTCCTCTTGAAAGTGCATCGCGAAAAGAAATGGAGCGTGGAAGGCTGTACGCTGGCACCATTTTCTTGATGTTTTTTACGACAAAATTGGTGATTTGACGCTTCGGGAAGCCCATCATATCCCCAATATCTGTTACGATAACTGTCTCGATGGAAGTTCTAGGAAGCACTTCCTCAAGTTTACTGGCAAAGTTTGATAAGACAACGATAGCCTTTACATCCGCATCCGTAAACTGATGTTCCATTTCATGAACGGTGTAGAGCGGGTTGGTATTCACGATGATCATACCAGCACGTAATGCCCCAAAAAGGGCGATAGGGTACTGCAATAGGTTAGGCATCTGGATGGCAATACGATCACCAGGCTCAAGGTTGGTATGGTTTTGCAAAAAGCTGGCAAAGTCCTTTGAGTGTTGATCTAACTGACTGTATGTCAGCGAAGTACCCATGCAGTAAAAAGATTCTTTGCTAGCAAACTTTTTGAAGCTTTCCTCCAACATATCCACTAACGAATTATACTGATCAGCATTAATTTCATGCGAAACATTTTCAGGATAACGTTCTAGCCAAGGCTTATTCATAGAGTATTTGTGCGTTTAGTGTGTTTAGATAAGATCAAATATACTAAGAAATAGTACCAAATGAGTACCTGACCATTTAAAATTTGGGATAGCGCTCATTAGGTACCAAGTAAATTTGGTGTTTTTGACTTATCTCTTATCTTAGAAGACCTGCTGTTAGGTGATGAATACGACTCTAAGTAATGCCTCTGCGTATCAGGATTACCTGATTGTAGATAGTATTATTTTCTCACTAACTCTCCTGAAAATTCTGCGGACTGTTCGTTATTTGCCTCCACGGTAACATGAAGGTCTATGGTAGCGGGTATTTCCTGACGCAGAATCTCCCAGATTCGCATCGCCATACGTGGTGGGGTGGGGACAGTATGATTAAAATCATTGAGGTCGAGGTAGAGGTTTTTATGATCGAAGCGTTCCTCTACTTTATCCTTAACAAGCTGCTTGAGTTTAGCAAAAGAGAACACCTCTCCCGTACGCGGATTCATTTCTCCTGTCAGCCGTACGGTAAAGTTATAGTTATGTCCTTTGTAAGCGGGAGAATCTTGCGTACCAAAGACTTCATGATTGACCTGAGCACTCCAATTCGGGTTGTGCGTCGTGTAGAGGGCATTGAAGTGTGCTTTATGAGAAATCGTTACTCGCATAGGAAAAAATGGTTATGAAATATCTCCCTTCTTTGAGGGCTGGAAGGCTAGAAATCGCGACGAATATTTTTTAGTTTCCCATCTACGCTCAATTTGTCCTTGAGCTGTTTCATGGCATCCTCCGCACGCTTGCGTCCCCAGTAGTTTCCATATAACACATGAAACGTAATATCGTTGTACTGATCGACCAAAATATAGGCTTCACGAAAATCCTCTGCTGCTAATTCATCACAAAACTCCTGTGCCCCTTCCATGTCAGGGAAGTAATTTAGATGAACTACCCAATTCTTCTTATCAACGCGATGCCCACGCGAGTTATAAATAAAGTCGTTCATGGGATCAAAAGGTACATATTCGGGGTAGTATGCTGTTGCTTCCAGAAGCTCTCCCTCTGCGTCTTTTAGCGGAATAAACCAGTCGGTCTGCAAGACCGTAAAAGCAGAAATATCTTCATCTTCTGGGGCCACGTAGATATAGTATGGAGTGCCATTGTCACGAAAAATCTCCTCAGACTCGCCGTCTTTCATGGCATAAGCGGTAATCAATACATTGGATTTTGGGTCTTTATCCTCCTCAGAGACGATATAACTTTCGGGTGACTTGGGCGCAAGTGCCACAAAGTCAATCTGCCCATCTTGATTGAAGTCCCCAAAAGAAGCGGGACCTGCAAAAATGCTAGCAAACGAATAGGGCTGAATATTATCTGGGTCTGTCACATCATAGAGGTTGTAGCAGCGATAGCGGCACGAGTTTACACAATCTTCTCGAAATGCAAAAAAACAGATATACTTACGTTCGAGGTAAGTAAACTCATAGATGTCCATGAAAGCACTTAAATATTTGACCGTAGAACGTTCTGGACTACAATAAAAGTTAAATTCCTGCCCATTGATGAGTAAGCCCGTAGGATTCGGACTAAGAATTGGGTGGCTACCTTCAATGTAAATCTGATATACCTCCAAGGAATCTACGTAAGTTGCATCATAAGATTGAAGGCTAGTATCACCTTGCTCCTTAAAACTATTTACTTTGAGGTGCTTGCTGATCCTTATAGCTTGCTGATTGAGATCTTCAAGGGAAAAGGTAGTCTGTGCCCCTGAGGAGGCGTAAAAAAAATAAAACAGCGGGAGGAGAAATATAATTTTTTTCATCATCGTAATGGTCTTGTTATGCTTACGTTACAAAATCAATACCGTACAAATCAGCATATACCCTTTTTTATTAGAAATTCTTACGGACGTTTAAAACTTTTCCATTTACGCCGAAGTCATTTCTTAGCTTTTTGTGCATCTCATCTGTTTTTTCTCGATCCCAATAATTACCTACCATGACCATAAAAGTCAGATCGCGATTATATTGATCAATCATTACGTAAACGTCGTTAATTCCCTCTGCGGCAAGGTCATCTGCCATAGACAAAGCACCGTCAATATCCGTAAAATCCGCTACGTGGACGACCCAGTTTCGCTTTTCTACCCGAAACCCTTCTGGATTGTACAAGAAGTTATTGCGCGGATCGAAAGAGATGTAAGGTGGGAAATAGGGCTCTGCTTCCAGCGTATTGCCTTCTTTGTCTTTAAAAGGAAAGAACCAGTCCGCCTCAACGACATTGAAGCTTGATATTTGGTCGTCTGATGACTCCAGAAATATATAGTAAGCACTACCTTCTTTCTTTAATTGCTCAATTTTACCATCTTGAATCGTGTAAACGGTAGTCAGGCAGTATGATTCTGCATTTTCACGTTGCTGATCTGTTAGGTCTGAGGTAGGCTTTGGCACCGTACGAACAAAGTCGATTACGCCATCACTGTTAAAGTCTCCAAAAGAAGAGATTTCCCCAAAAATACTGGCAAAAGAGTAGCTCTTCACTTGGTTAGGGTTTGTAATATCGAACACATTAAAACAACGGTAGCGGCATCCCTTCAGCATACAGTCCTCACGGAACGAAAAGAAATTCAGGTATTTACGTCCCAGATAAGTAAACTCGTAAATATCCAAAAACATACTCGTACTGATTTTTTTGGACATCTCGACATTACAATAAAACCCCAGGTCCTGCCCATTGATTCTGAGTCCCATCGGGTTGGGATTCAGAATATGATGATACTGCTCTCCGTGTACAAAATAAAGCTTGAAAGGAACCGTAGCATTGGCATAAATGGTAAAAGTAGTGTCACCAACTTCCTCGATACCTGTTGCTTGCGGACGCTGTGCGATGCGCGCTGGTTCCTGAGAAATTTTTTCAAACGTGTAATTTTGTGCGCTTAATGGAAGGCAAAGAATGAAAAAGGCGAAGAAAAAGGATAGTATTTTCATGTTGATAGATTAGTTGGCTCCCTCGGGGCGCACAAGCCGATAGTTGGTTGACTCGGAACGTCGTCCGTCAGGAAAGCTGAAATAAATCTCAAAGTCAATAAAAGTGCTAATTCCAAAGAATACAGTTAAATAATAAGAAAGTTTTCCATTTCGGAGGGTAATTCGTTCTTCCTCAGCTCCCGGCGTTCCTTTTCTGATGAGTTCATTCTGTCCGCTGCTATACCGTCCGATGATGACCAGTTCCACGTCATTTGTGATTGCGCCGCTTGGATCTTCATAGTCAAACTCCTGAAAGAAAATAGTCGCCGAGTCGCCGTTGTCCCCAAATGGGCGTGAGTTAATACCCTCTGGAAAGGTAAGGGAAATATTTTGATCGCTGATGCTAGGTGCCGGGTTGCTACGTCCCGAGAGTTGAATTTTAATGATTGGGTTGTCCGCATCATTGGTAAAGAAGGCGAGTCTCGCCGTTTGGTCGCCAAAGGTTTGGGGCGCAAAAGTCACCGTAAAGGATGCATTTTCACCTTCAGCAACACTTCGCCCACGCTGTTCTCGTTATCTACCGTGACCCGTCCTATCTCTAAAGTTCCAGTCCCGACGTTGGTTACCGTAAAGTTGGCACTAAAAGTCTGTCCAAAATCTACGCTCGGAAAGTTTACCGTCTGCGCGGTAGAGTCTCCACGGATCGCAAGTGTTGTTCCTCGCAACTGGAGGGCAGGCTCTCCGCCCGACTCATATCCCGTCACACAAGCTGTCAGGGAAATACAAAAGAGGAAAATCAATGCTCTTATATACATAGCGTTCTATTCATTTGCTCGATAGTAAAAGCGAAAAAGTAGGGTAATTATTGCAAGCACTTACATTATCCCAATATATAGCTTTTATCGCTGCAATTCCATTTTTTCCTGTTTTCGTTTTATTTATCCCTTCCATCCCCGATACGCCCGAATCAAGCCTGCGGGGAGTAAACGCGTCCGGCGGAGGGTTTCGGGGAGTTGTGGGTTGGAAAAGAAAAAGTCAGGAGCCTCTTGTCTTAACCACTCGAGCCGCTTTCTTGCCTCCGAAAGTTCAAGCCCTGCGTAGTAAAACTTGATTTGGCTTACCAGATTCTCCAAAACAGCATATTTAATTTCGTCGGTATGAATACGCTTTGAAAACGGATAACGATCTTTGGTTTCTTCTTTTGGGAGAAGTCCCGCTAAGGTAAGTTTTGGTATCCAACTTTTTCCAGCCTCAACCGAAAGCAAGAGCTTTTGTAATGTACGTGCATAGTCCCGGGCAAAACGCACCTGAAACTGGGTGGATTTACTGGTAGGGTGGAAAAGATATTTTGCTAAGGTCTGATCTAGGTAGTCAACCTTTCCTTCAAGGGCGACAAAGAGAAAAAAATCATAGTCCATACCATAATGCAGGTCTTGTCTCAAGTACCCGCCGTACTTTTCAAGAATACGCCGCGAAAAAAACGAGGCGGGTTGCGCAAAAGACATCCCTCCAAGTAGCTTTCTGGTGTTGCTTTGCGGTTTGCTGAGTTTTTCAGCTCCTGTTTCGTACAGCATTAGGCAGTTTCCATACACTAGGTCGAGTTCGGTTTTTTTTGCGAAAAGCCGTCCGACCGTCTCTAGTGCTCCCGGCGTGAGTTGGTCATCGCTATTCAGCCACGTAAGTACTTCTCCCGTTGCCTGAGACAGCCCTTTATTGATAGCATGACTCTGTCCCTGATCGGACTCACTCACCCAGCCCGTTAAACCCTCGGTACGTTGAAGTATCGGGATAGTATCATCCGTACTGCCTCCATCTACAACAAAATGCTCCACATCTTGGTAGTCCTGTTCCCTGACTGAAGCTAGCGTTTTGGGTAAGTATTTACCTTGATTAAAGGAAGGCGTAATAATCGAAATCTTGGGTAGGTGCATAGTAGCCGACAAGTTAGGATTTTGTAGTTTTGGGAGAAATTAAAAAACAAGTAATTTTATGAATATTGCTGTTGTAGGAACAGGTTACGTAGGATTAGTGACAGGAACATGCTTTGCCGAAACGGGAAATCAGGTGATTTGCGTGGATATTGATGCCAAAAAGGTAGAGCGAATGCAAGCAGGCGAAGTACCAATTTATGAGCCTGACCTCGATACCCTTTTTGAGCGTAACACCAGGGCAGGGCGACTTCATTTTACAACAAGCCTGAGTGAGGCAGTCGAAAAATCAGAAATTATTTTTTTAGCATTACCGACACCGCCAGGAGCAGACGGATCCGCAGACCTTTCCTTTGTGCTTAACGTGGCAGAGGAGTTAGGTAGTATGATTACGGAATATAAGGTTGTCATTGATAAATCGACTGTTCCTGTCGGGACGGCAGACCTTGTACATGAGCGACTCGCCAAGAACTTATCTGAAGACCTTTTTGACGTGGTTTCTAACCCAGAGTTTCTGCGTGAAGGCGTTGCCGTAGATGACTTTATGAAGCCTGACCGCGTCGTGATCGGAACCAGTTCAGAGAAAGCAAAAACGTTGCTCAGTCGTTTGTATGCGCCGTTTGTTCGTCAAGGGAATCCCGTTATTTTTATGGACGAACGTTCTGCCGAAATGACTAAATACGCGGCCAACTCTTATTTGGCAACCCGAATTTCGTTCATGAACGAGATCGCGAACCTCTGCGAGCGTACGGGCGCAAACGTGGATATGGTTCGTGTGGGGATGGGCAGCGACACACGGATTGGAAAGCGATTCTTATTTCCCGGTGTGGGATACGGCGGCTCTTGTTTCCCAAAAGATGTGCAGGCACTTGCCAAAACGGCCAAAGAGTACGAGTACGATTTTAAGATCTTGAACTCCGTCATGAACGTCAATCGTATCCAAAAGCATATTCTGGTTGAAAAAATGGAGAAGAAGTTTGGCAAGCTCGAAGGGTTAAATATCGGTATTTGGGGGTTAGCTTTTAAACCAAACACCGATGATATTCGTGAAGCGCCTGCTCTTTCCATCATTGACGACCTTTTGGAAGCGGGTGCGACGGTAAAAGCCTTTGATCCCGAAGCCATGGAGAATGTTTCACGTGTGTATGGCGACAAAATTACGCTTGTAAACGACCCGTACGAAGCGGTTTCAGGCGTTGATGTGTTAGCTATCGTAACCGAGTGGAGCGTATTCCGCACACCAGATTTTGAACGTCTAAAGGAGTTAATGAAGCAACACATTATTTTTGATGGGCGCAACTTGTACGAACTCGATCAAATCCGTGAACTCGGAACGTTTTACTACGAAAGTATCGGCCGTCCCGTGATTGGAGGATAGTTTTAAGATTAAAGACTACAAAAGTCTCAAAGACTTTTGTAGTCTTTTCCTAGCTCAGATGGCTTTTAGTACCCCGCCGCTTGCCCATCTTTACGGGACTCGGATGCGCCAAAATATACTTTGTTGACAGGATCGTACTGAATGGCTTGATAACCGCCATAAATACCGCGTTTGAATCCGATTGTATGCCCACGTTCCATGAGTGCGCGGATGGTTCGATACGAAAAACCACTTTCGAGATGGATTTCGCCACGTCCCTCCGAAGGCTCGCCGGTGGGTTTAGATGAGCCAGAGTGATCGATACGCGGGGCATCGCCTGCCTCTTGTACGTTCATACCAAAATCCACCATATTCATTACGATCTGAGCGTGTCCCTGAGGTTGGAAGTCACCGCCCATTACGCCAAAGCTCAAGAAAGGCTGCCCATCCCAGGTGACAAAAGCAGGGATAATGGTATGAAAGGGTCGTTTTCGGGGTGCATAGGTGTTAAACTCTCCTTCGGTGAGGCTAAAAAGCTCCCCGCGATCTTGCAGCATAAAACCCAGCTTTGGTGGAACCATACCTGACCCCATGCCGCGATAGTTACTTTGTATCAAGGAAACCATGTTTCCGTCCTTATCGGCTACGGTCATGTAGATCGTTTCGCCTTTGCTTAACTCGCCCGCTGTAAAGTTTCGGCTGGCACGATTAGGATTGATGAGTTGACGGCGTTTTTCGGCATATTCTTTAGAAAGTAACTCTTCGAGTGGAATATCTGCAAAACGCGGATCAGCGTAGTATTTTGCTCGATCTTCAAAAGCGAGTTTTTTGGCTTCCACAAATAGGTGGACGTGTTCGGGCGAACCAAACTCAATTTCTGAGAAGTCGTAGCCCTCCAAAATATTTAGCATTTGCAAAGCCGCGATGCCCTGACCGTTAGGGGGAAGCTCCCAAACGTCATAGCCGCGATAGTTCACCGAGACAGGCTCAATCCATTCGGTTTCAAACTCCGAAAAGTCTTCTTTGGAAAGAAAACCACCCTGCTCCTGAATAAAATCTACAATCGTTTCGGCAATCTCCCCCTCATAAAACACCGAGCGTCCTTCCTTTCCGATGCGCTCCAAGGTAGTAGCAAGGAAAGGATTTTTGAAAATTTGCCCTTCTTGGGGAGCTTCGCCGTCAATTAAATAGGTTTCGGCAAAATTAGGTTGATTCTTAAAAAAGTTACCTGAGTAGCCCCAGTACATCGCGATCAGTTGTGTGACGGGGAAGCCTTCACGGGCGTAGCGTACCGCAGGAGCAAGCTTGTCAGCCATTGGTTTTTTACCAAACTTCTCGTGCAAAGCAAACCAGCCTGCTACTGTTCCCGGAACGGTGACGGGAAGTGGTCCGTAGGCAGGGATTTTAGTCATTTCTTTTTCCTTGAAATAGTCCAAAGTGAGGTCTTTGGGTGACCAGCCGCTGGCGTTAAGCCCATAAAGCTTTTGCTCCTCAGCAGACCAAACGATAGCAAAAAGGTCTCCTCCGATGCCATTTCCTGTTGGCTCCACAAGCCCGAGGGCAGCATTAGCGGCAATTGCGGCATCAACCGCCGTTCCACCATCCTTGAGAACATCGAGCGCAATTTGCGTAGCGAGCGGATGGCTGGTTGCTGCCATGCCGTTCTGGGCAATTACCTGCGATCTAGTGGCGAAGGTAGCACCATTCACACGGTCTTGAGCGTGCGTGGAAACAGAAAAGCTGAAGAAAAGAAGTAAGGGAAATAATAAACGTGTTTGCATAGGGAAAGTATCTTTTTACGTAAAACTCCCCCAATAACAGAAGGTTTAGTCAGCC
>CAZNAK010000001.1:28953-38358 GCA_964570645.1 uncultured Cytophagales bacterium
GCTAGAATTTGTATCTTGGCGGTAGGTTCTAAAACTCAAATGCCCAAAGTCCCGTTTCGAGTTCTCTGACGAGTTCTCGTTTGTCTCGTCCAGGTGCATAAACAAAGCCTTCCATGTAGTACAAGCGTCCTGAGTCCTCATCGACCACCACATAGCTGACAAAAACACCACCCGCAATTTGGGTCGAGTATCGCCAAAGCCCACGCATTTCGAGCGCGTAACGGTCTTGGAAAGTCTCGCGCTTAAACTTGGGGTCAGAGGGAGCCTGCATTTCGGTGGTGACAAAAAGCTCTGGTTTCTCGATGTCAAAAATATTGTACTGACAGATACTATCACGCCACTCGATGATGTTGAGCGGATTGAGTTGTTCCTCTTTAGTGTAGGGTTTGTAGGCGAAGAAAAAATTCCGATCTATTCCGAGCGTATTATCAATACGTCTGATGTGTGCAAAGCCGTTTCCTGCCACAGAGTCGGAGACAATACTTTTTACTAAGTCATAATCGAAAGGAACAGTGAGGGTTGCGCCGTGCTTACTTTTGATGCGTTTTTCTACGGCTTTCTGCGTATTTTTTCCGTATAAACTTTTAAGCATTCGTTCGCGTTCTGCCTGCTCAAAAACATCGCGGACTTGAATATTAGCTTGTTCAAGGTGCTCCGTAAGCTGCTCATCCGTTTGGGCAAAGAGATATAAAACTTTTTGTCCTTTGGCATGAACGTCATCACGGACGCGCATAAATGCTTCAGGGTTTTTCTTAATTTGACTTACTGTCTCTTCGGAAAGCATCGCTTTTAGTCGCCGTGACGCTTTCGACTTGCCTTCCAGCGAAATGAGATAGATGATATTTTTATGACGACGCAGGACTTCGTTCATCAACGTTGCTTGTATCTTTTTCATATCAAACCTTGGCTCTCGCGCAAGCAGCCCGGGCATAGGTTCATAAAAAATGGTGCGGAGTTCTTCGCCGAGTGGAGTGTCCCACTTGCTGGTATCCATCACAAGTAAAACCTCCCCCGTCGCGCCAGAGGATGGCGGCAGGTAGTCGCCTTCTACGCTTTTTTCTACGTCATCGCAGGCAGTAAAAAAAAGTAAAAGCAAGAAAAAAGAGAGTATTCGCATAGTTTTTTACGTTTTCCGTGATCTTAGGATACTTGATCTAGTAGATTTCCACAAGTCTGCTAGACATTTTTGAGTCTTTCGATATTAAATTACTTTGTTCCACGATAAGTTGCTAGCAAATGAGGAGCTTTTTCAGGATCAGCGAGGAGTTGAGGTACTACTTTGGGGATGATTTGCCACGAAACACCGAATTTATTCTTGAGTCATCTGTAGTGTTTCTTTAGCATTACCCTCAAATCAAAGGAAAGATGTGATCGAGTTACTTGTGTGCTTACATCAGGTAAATGTACTGAATTTCTTTGACCCGCAATCAGCATAAGTTCAATAACATGAATCAGTAAATCTCAACCTCTACGGCTAAAGTACCTCTCTCATGTATGCTCGCATCGTTTCAGAATAAAAAGCGGCTACTATATCTTTTCGCGCTATTCTATGGTTAATGAAGGTCTGTCCAAGTTCCAAGTCTGTCGCATCAAGCCTTAGCCAAACGCTAGTGTCTGATTTCAATTCTACGTGCATCAAGGTTTGATAATATCTACGCCCATTCTCCCAAGCATCAGAGATTAAAAGATACTGCCTACGTTTGGTATCCATAGAAAGCAGTATTTCCCGATTTACTTCTTTATTCAATAGCTGTTGAAAGTCCAAAAAAAACGTTTTCTATAATTCCTTGATAGTGAGTTAGTTTATCCATTGCGCTATATCTTTTGCCATAAATCTGATAAGCTGTACTTTTATCAGCAGCAATATCAAAAAAATGGACTCAAACTCCCATCGATGAGGAATGGTAGGGGTTCAACGATGAAAAATCAACTCTTAAGACGTACAATTTAAGGGTTTGAAACGCTTATTCCCAAAACGAAACATAATGTAGGAGTTTGTCCTACTGTACAAAAGCTTCTATGAGGATAGAGCATGACTTAGTAATTCAGCAACAAAAAAGGCACATCACCCAGACTCAAAAAGTACGTCCAAGCAATGTGCCCTAGCCTAAAACGGCTTTGTACAAATTAGATAATCAGCATCGCGTCGCCGTAGCTAAAAAAGCGATAACCTTCTTTCATCGCATCCTGATAAGCATCCATGACAAGCTCGTAGCCACCAAAAGCGGCTGCGGTCATCACGAGGGTAGAACGCGGCTTATGGAAATTGGTCACGAGTGCGTTACAGATCTTGAACTCGTAAGGCGGAAAGATAAACTTATCCGTCCAGCCATCAATTTCTTTGAGTTGGTTGGCTGCATTCACCGCGGACTCCAAGGAACGCATAGAAGTTGTTCCAATGGCACAAATGCGCTTCTGGTTTTTAAGTGCCTCGTTTACAGCATTCACGGTTTCGGTCGGAACGGTAAACTTCTCAGAGTCCATCTTGTGTTTCGTCAGGTCTTCTACTTCTACATCTCGGAACGTCCCCAGTCCTACGTGCATCGTAATGGGTTTGATATCGACACTTTTTAAGGCAAGACGTTTGACAATCTGTTCTGTAAAATGCAAACCAGCCGAGGGAGCCGCTACCGCACCGGTGTGTTCGGATTTGGCAAAGATAGTTTGGAACCGCTCATGGTCATCTGGCTCCGCTTCGCGACCAAGTTCACGGGGCAACGGGGTTTCGCCGAGCGTGTAGAGTAAACGATAAAATACTTCGGGGTCGCCATCATAAAGGAATCGAATTGTACGCCCACGCGAGGTGGTGTTGTCAATAACTTCTGCTACCAGCTCGTTTTCTCCAAAGAAAAGTTTATTGCCTACCCGAATCTTTCGGGCGGGATCTACGAGAACATCCCAAAGATGAGACTCGGGATTAAGCTCACGGAGTAAAAACACTTCAATACGTGCCTGAGTTTTTTCTTTCTTTCCGTAAAGACGTGCAGGGAAAACCCAGGTGTCGTTGGCCACCATTACGTCGCCTTTGTCGAAGTAGTCAATAATATCCTTGAAAACCTTATGTTCCCATGTTCCTTTCTGACGGTCAATGACCATCAAGCGAGCTTCGTCGCGGTTGGGAGCAGGATGAATAGCGATAATATCTTCTGGCAATTCAAATTTGAATGCCGAGAGTTTCATGCGTTTGGACAATTTTTTATACTTTTAGGTTGATACCACAAACATATACTCAACAAGACACATTCACTTTAAGTTACAAAACTACGGAAAAGAAGCCTTCTGTACGGTATAATTTAAATTAAATCCGATGTTCAAAGCCATTCGACAATCTTGGGAAAGTTTTATTTTTGCCCTTAAATCCCTACGTGAAAACATTTTACGTACACTTTTATCGCTGTTGGGCGTAAGCGTGGGCGTATTCTCGATCATCGGGATGTTCACGGGCGTGGACGCGCTCGATAAGGGGATTCGTGGCAGCCTATCGTTTTTGGGTGAAGATGTGATCTATGTAGAGAAGTGGCCCTGGGTGTTCAGCGAGGATTATCCTTGGTGGAGGTACGTTAACCGCCCAAGCCCAACCTACGATGAGTTTAAGTTTCTCAAAAAGAACCTCACGGAGTCCATAGCCCTTTCCATTTTTGCGGTGCGAGGAGGAAATACGGTTAAATACAAGCAAAACGCACAGTCGGGAACGGCGATTTTGGGAGTATCGTATGAGCATAATAAAGTTGCCGACATTACGATTGCTGAGGGGCGTTATTTTACGGAAGGAGAATGCAATAATGGAGCAAATGTGGTCTTGGTAGGGCAGGATGTGGTAAAAAGCCTCTTCTTGGATGAGTCCGCACTGGGTAAAGATATCAAAATACGTGGGCAGAAATATCGAGTGATTGGAATTTTGGAGCGGCAAGGGGATAATCTTTTGGGCGCACCAAGTAACGATGGGGCGGTTTTTATTCCGTTTTTTAGTATCACAAAATTATTTTACGCGGGGGCAAGACGCGGCATCACCCCAACGATTGCTGCCAAAGGCTATGACGATGATAAAGGCTTATTAAACCTCGAAAATGACATTCGAGGCTTACTTCGTGCTAAGCGAGGTATCCGACCGACGCAAGAAGATAGCTTTGCGATGAACCGCCCTGAGGTGTTTGCCAAGTTTGTTGATGGACTTTCACAAACACTCGGTTTTGCGGGTAGCGTAATCGGTTTATTTGCTTTGCTGGTAGGTGGAATCGGGATTGCCAATATTATGTTTGTTTCGGTGAAGGAACGTACGCACATCATTGGGATCAAGAAATCGCTAGGCGCGAAAAATGCTTATGTGCTGTTCGAGTTCCTGTTTGAGGCGATGCTTTTGAGCTTTATCGGTGGGGTAGTCGGACTGACTTTTGTGTTCTTCGCTTCGTTTATCCCATTGGGTTCGCTGGAGTTAGAGCTAAGTTTTTCAAGGATGCTCATGGGAACTGCCATCGCGGTAGCTATCGGCGTTATTTCGGGGATCATTCCAGCCATCATTGCCGCTAGGATGAATCCTGTGGATGCCATTCGGGCGAAGTAAACTTATTATGCAGCAATATCAATATGACCCCAACCACTTTTCACGTTCTGTACCAACAAAACATCGTCCTGAAGACCTTAGGTCGCAGGAAATGTTGGTCAATATCGGTCCGCAGCACCCCTCTACTCACGGAGTCTTACGCCTTGAGGTCATCACCGACGGGGAGGTGGTCGTGGATGTCGTGCCGCATCTAGGATATTTACATCGCTGCTTCGAGAAACACGCCGAAGCCCTACCCTACCCGCAGATTATTCCTTACGTAGATCGGATGGATTATCTGGCTGCCATGAACGGGGAACACGTTTACGCGCTCGGTGTCGAGCAGATGTTAGGCATCGAGGAGAAAATTCCACCGCGTGTCAAATACAGTCGCGTGCTGGTGGCTGAATTAAATCGCATTGCTTCGCATTTTGTCTCTCTGGGTACGTATGCACTTGATATTGGTTCTTTTACACCTTTTCTCTGGGTGATGCGTGATCGTGAGCATATCCTCCGACTGTTGGAGTGGACGTGTGGGGCGCGGATGCTTTATAATTATATCTGGATTGGCGGTTTGTATTATGACCTACCTGTGGGTTTTGAGGAACGCTGCGCCGAGTTTGTGAACTATCTCCGTCCAAAGCTGGAAGAGCTAGAACAAATCGTCGTCGATAATAAGATTTTCGTGAAGCGAACGGCTGATATCGGTGTTCTACCCGTGAACCTTGCCGTAAATTATGGGGTGACAGGTCCGATGCTTCGGGCTTCGGGATTACCGTTTGATCTCCGAAAAGAGGATGATTATTCTGTTTATTCCGAATTAGATTTTGATATTCCCGTAGGCAGTGGAGCAATGGGAACGCTCGGAGATTGCTGGGATCGCGTTTACGTTCGGGCACGTGAGTGTTACGAGTCGCTGCGGATCATCGAACAATGTGTGGAAGCACTACAAAAAAAGCACCCCCGAACACGAGAATTTGACCCGCGAGCGGCAGTTCCCCGAAAGGTAAAACCACCCAAAGGCGACTTTTATTTTCGGGGTGAAACACCCAAAGGAGAACTCGGTTTTTTCTTTCAGACAACTGGAAAACAAGACATTCCGCTGCGTGTCAAGGTGCGCGGGCCTTCGTTTTGTAATCTTTCAGTACTTTCAGAAATTTCACGTGGGGCGATGCTGGCGGATTTAGTCGCCATTGTGGGGTCAGTAGATATTGTGTTGGGGGAAGTGGATCGGTAGAGTTAAGCTAAACCTCTCCAATCCGATTGTTATATAGCCGCTTACTTTCCTCTACGGTCGTATTGAGTTCTTGCATAATCACGCCCACACGATCTTGGATACCTCGAAGTCCTTCGTTGATTTCTGCAATCTGCCCGATAGCAACAGCCGCTTCGAGTGCTTTGATGATGTCAATGGCTTCGTTATGGAGTCCGCGCAGCTTATCTATGGCAGCTTCGGTGTTAGCGAGGGTTTTATCGTACTCGTTACGGTTACGGCGGAGTGCCTCACGGAGGTCACTTTTATTTTGTGCGTCTTGAAGGCTATTAACTTGTTTTTCGATGGCAGTAAATAGGTCGTTGGCGCGTTTTTTTAGCTGCTCGTACTCGCGATACAGGTCTTCTACCTTTTTGTTTACTTTTTCCCATTTGCCATACACCCGATTAAACTCCTTATCGACTTTTCGGGCATCGTTTAGGGCTTTTTGGAGTGCGTCCAACTCCTCAAGGCCGTTGGCAACTCGCTTGTTTGCCTTTTCTTTCTGGGTTTCAAAGTCCTTGATTTGTGCCTGAAAACGTTTTTTAAGCTTTGGAAGGTCGTTAGGGCTGTTTCGGAGGCAGGATGTAGCGAAAAGGCAGAAAAACAGTCCAAGAATAAGCGTACGCGTGGCGGTAAGATTCATTTTATCTTAAATTTTTATCAAAAATACGGAAGTCCGACGGAAATGCAAGCTACAAGCAACTTCGTGGGTGGGATTTCCGTTTAAAAAAATCGTATCTTGCCCATCCAATTATTGGAAGCTAGTTGCTGGCAGTATCCCCCGATTTACAGCTATGCGCAGCTTTTTTAAAAGTAGAAAAAATCATGAGTCAGACAGAAGAAAACAAAAATACACCCGAGGAAGAGCCGAAACCCAAAAAACGTAAGAAAAAGAAGAAGAAAAAAAGACCCGTTCGGGAGTGGACAGAGTCGATTTTGTTTGCTGTGGTGGCGGCAACTTTTATTCGTTGGGGCTTTGTAGAGCTTTACACCATCCCGACACCCTCTATGGAAAAATCCCTTTTGGTAGGGGACTATTTGTTTGTCAGTAAACTACACTACGGACCACGAACGGCACAAACCCCCATCCAAATTCCTTTAACTTTTCAGACTATCTGGGGAACCAATATTCCTTCGTATTTGGAGTGGGTAAAGCTTCCTATGTATCGGTTGCCGGGCTTTTCGGAGGTACAAAAAGGGGATGCCGTCGTATTTAATTTCCCTGCCGAAAACTGGTACGCCAATATTCCCAAACCTCACCCTGAGCTTCTGCCGCTACCCGATGATTTAAAAACGTACTACATCAAACGTTGTGTCGGAACGGCGGGAGATACGCTCTCAATAAAAGATAAGGTCGTACACATCAACGGAGAGCCTGCCGAGAAACCCGAAAACCTCATGCACAAATACTACGTTGAAACCGCCAATCGTATGGATCCCGAACGATTCCTCAAACCCCGTGGATTAGTTTATATTGATGGACCGAGCGGGCAAAAGGACTATCAGTTATTAGACGGTACGGAAGTAGGACAACGGTTTCTCGTCACGATGGCCGACGAGACAAAGGCTGAGCTTGAAAAGGTAGGGGTGAAACGCATCGTCCCTCTAGAGGATTTAGTCATTGATAGTACCTTCCAAACACTTTCTCCTAACGCGCTGGGTTACTTACGTGGGCAGCAGTCTGACCTTAAAAGGCAGGTTTATCCGCAACAAAAGGGCTATGACTGGAATACGGTTGACTTTGGCCCGATCTACCTTCCCCGCGAGGGTGACCGTGTTGAGATCAACACGAAGACGTTGGCTTTGTACGGGAAAATGATCCAGCATTACGAGCGGCACGAAGAGGTGAGCATTTCCGATGATAAGCTTTACATTGATGGTAATGAGGTCAGCGAGTACACTTTTACACAGAACTATTATTTCATGATGGGGGATAACCGTCACAACTCTGCGGACTCTCGTTTTTGGGGCTTTGTACCCGAGGATCATATTGTAGGGAAGGCAGTAATGGTCTTGTTTTCACAGGGGTATGGGGATGAGCCATTTTTTGACCGCGTTTGCTGGTATCGTATGATTAAAATTGTGGACTAAACACACGGAAGCAGATCGCTGGAGGAACCAAATCGAACGCCTACTGAAAAAGTTGCCTATCTTATTTCAGTTATTTTACACCCCGCACTCATGCCGACGGTGATAGTGCTTTGGCTTTTGTACGGTGTGGAAGCCTTACTGGTCATTGAGCCGAGGGTACAACTAGCCTTACTCTGGCTAATTTTTTTTGCCACCTTTGTCGTTCCGAGCGCGATGTTATACTTTCTTAAGCGTGGCGGTTTTATTGAGTCCATGAGTCTCCGAAAGCGCGAGGAGCGTCCGTTGCCCTTTATGATTACGACGGTGTTCTACGGCTTTTTTACGTATCTCTTCTTGGATCAAGCCAATTTTGACCGCTTGATTGCATTTAACCTCGTCGGCATTACTGCCTCTATGTTTTTGGCGACTTTTATCTCCAGATTTTACAAGATCAGTATGCATAGTATGGGAATTGGCGGCGCGATGGGCGTATTTATTGCCCTGCAACTACATTACGGTATGTGGATCAGTGTGCGCACGCCAATTTTACTTTTTTTAGTCCTTTGGCGACTTGTAATGAGTGCGCGTCTTTACCTCCGCGCCCACACAATGAGTCAGGTTTGGGCGGGTTGGCTACTTAGTTTAGTTATCAACTTTGGTGCCTTGCAGCTTTATTTTGAGATGACTCATTTAGGTTGAGTTCACAAAAAACGACGCAGAAAATAAGGCTTTTATGGCTTTATCGACTTACTCTTCTTTTCTTGAAAACACCCATTCTGACTCTTTGGATAGGTCGGCATTAAACGTATATCCCATTCCGTTAAAGTTCTTAATGCCCTCAGGGTCATCTATGCCGTTTTCGAGGATAAACTTTGCCATGGCCCCACGTGCTTTTTTGGCAAAAAAGGCAATGATTTTGTATTTCCCACCTCTAAAATCCTTGAAGGTCGGTGTGATGACCGCTGTTTTTAAGGTCTTCTTAGGGAGTGCCTTAAAGTACTCGCTAGAAGCCAAGTTGATGAGTAAATCTGTCTCCGCGTTTAGCTTTTCGGCAAGCTGGTCGCCCCAAAAACCATAAAGGTCTTTCCCCTTAGGGTTAGAGAGCTTTGTCTTCATCTCTAGGCGGTACGGCTGAATCAGATCCAGCGGGCGAAGCAGCCCATACAGACCCGATAAGATGCGTAGGTGGTCTTGGGCATAAGCCATCGTTTTTTCGTCGAAGCTTTCTGCTGCCAAGCCATCATACACGTCACCCCGAAAGGCTAATACGGCAGGCTTTGCGTTTTCGGGTGTGAACGGAAGTGAAAATTCTTGGAAGCGATCAAAGTTTAGTGAAGCTAATTTCTCGCTGATACTCATCAGTTCGCTAATCTGAGGCATAGAAAGCTCTTCAAGCTCTTTCATCAGTACCTTTGCTTGTGGCAGAAATTGTGGCTGGCTTGTGTTTTCGGGACTTACAAAATCAAAATTCTGAGATTTGGAGGGTGAAATTAGTGTGGTCATATTCTTTTTTCTTTCAAAAACGCGCCAGAAGCCTTTC
>CAZNAK010000002.1:0-20983 GCA_964570645.1 uncultured Cytophagales bacterium
GTTTTTTCGAGGGTATGCTCCCTAAAATCACAAGTTTTGGGAATTTTAGGGAAGGCTTATCCAGAGAGACCTAAAGCATACCATAACTATCCACGTCTCCCGGTGTGATGGCTTCGTTACTCATAATCACGAGTCGTTCCACGACATTTCGGAGTTCACGGATATTCCCTGTCCAGTCCCTTGCAATCAGCTTTTTCATGGCTTCCTCTTCTACTTTCTTGCGCGGCTGCCCGTATTCGGTGGCAATTTGTCCCAAAAAATGATCTACCAGCAGTGGAATATCGCTTTTCCGCTCATCCAGTGAAGGCACTTTAATCACGATGACGCTCAGACGATGATAAAGGTCTTCACGGAATTTTTTCTCCTCGATTTCCTCACGGAGGTCTTTGTTGGTCGCGGCCACTACGCGTACATCTGTTTTGATCGCTTTATCCCCGCCAACGCGCGTGATGATGTTCTCTTGCAAAGCCCGTAGCACCTTTGCCTGTGCCGAGAGGCTCATATCGCCGATCTCATCCAAAAATAAGGTACCCCCTTTCGCTTGTTCAAACTTCCCGATGCGTTGCTTTACTGCCGAAGTAAACGAGCCTTTTTCGTGCCCAAAAAGCTCACTTTCGATGAGCTCAGAAGGAATCGCAGCACAGTTAACTTCAATGAGTGGGCCTTTGTGCCGTTGGCTTTTCTCGTGTAACCACTTAGCTACAAGCTCTTTACCTGAACCATTTGGTCCCGTGATCATCACACGAGCTTCGGTAGGAGCTACTTTGTCAATCGTATCCTTGACCTTATTGATTTCCTCTGACTCACCAACAATGTCAAAGGTTTTCGAGATTTTCTTCTTCAATACTTTGGTCTCGGCAACCAAGGAAGACTTGTCCATCGCATTGCGCACCGTAAGCAGAAGGCGATTGAGGTCTGGCGGCTTTTCAATGAAATCAAAGGCTCCTTTTTTGGTTGCTTCCACGGCTGTTTCAATGTTTCCGTGTGCCGAAATCATGATAAACTGGGTGTCTTTACCCATCCCCATAGCCTTTTCAAGTACTTCCATGCCGTCCATTTTGGGCATTTTGATGTCACAAAGTACCACGTCGTAGTTGTGGGCGATAAACTTATCCAGTCCATCTTGTCCGTCCTGAGCTTCATCCACTTTGTACTTTTCGTATTCAAGGATCTCGCGGAGTGTTGCCCGAATGAACTTTTCGTCATCTACAATCAAAATCTTCTTTGCCGCCATACCGTCTTTTTATTCGATGAGGCTAACATACAAAAAACTTCGGGTTATTGCACGACAATCTCTTCTTCTTCGTACTCCCAATTTGCCTTAACCTCAATTTGATTCTCGGGAAATAGAATAGGTTCGGGGAGTGTCCGCGTTCTGATGTCGCCTTTATCCCACACCCCGTTGTTATTTTGATCAATTAAAATTCGGAAACCTTTTGTACCCGTCGTGACGTAATCAAAGCGGAACTGCCGTGCGTTATATTTTTCTTGCTCTACTTTGCCATCTTGCGTAAGTAGCTGAAGGATAAAGTTCGTATCGGGAGAAAGCCCTTTTACAGTTCCGCTAATCACACCAAATTCGGCGGGGTCTTTAAAGCTGTACTTGATGACTTTGGCTGTGGAAGTATCTCCTTCCACGGACAAAAACGCCGCCGCACGAATTTCCCAACGGAATGCAGAATCAAAAGGAGGATGCCGCAAGAGCAACTCCGTTCGGGGCGCATTCCAGTCGTAGTTTTCGGCGACTTTACCGATGGTGTCTTCCTCGGCAAAAACCAAAATACTGTCAAAGTCAGCACGAAAGATAGGCTTTGAGAAGGCAAGTGTGGTCAGGACGCTATCTCCTTGAATTAGCCTAGAGCCGCCCGTTGGTTTTTCTTGGTACTGAAAATCTATGCCAATCGGTTTTTTCTTGGTCAGCGGATAAAAATTTAATTGTAACGTGGTATCCACACGGCGATTCATGGCATCCTGCACCACGATTTTGGCTTGCGTACTATCGACTGTCTCAAGGTTGCGATAATAAAATCGAATGTAATCCGCCTCAAATTGGTAAAAAACCGTTGTGTCGTACTTCGTATCTAACAGCTTGACCTCTGCCTCAGAAAAAGGCTTATTAAACTTCACCTCAAAAAACTGGCGGTTTGTGCGGGCACTTTTTAGGCGCAGGGTATCCAAATCATAGCCGATAAGCGAAAAATCTTGGCGGTTTTTGAGGTCTTGAATCGCAATGGGGGCGTCCAGAAATCCAATCTTCTCTTCGGATTTATCATAGATGTAATTCGTGTTTTCCTCTTTGAGTGCGTAAGCTCGGTAAGTTCCCGCTTTCAGGTTTGGAATACGGTAAACGCCACCTTTATCCGTCTGCCCTACGTAAAGGGGCTTCGCGAAGCGAATATCCAACGAATCCGTCGCATCGTAGAGCATGACAAAGGCATTTTCGACCGCCTCACGGGTTTCTAGGTTCGCCACGCGTCCCTCGAGGTACAGGGAATCAATTTGCGCGCCTGTGCTAAAGGCCAAACGCAGGTTTTCGGTACGGTTGTTCTCCGTTACATCGCCGACGGTCTCCCCAAAGGCAAAGGAATAGGTCGTATTTTCGAGTAACGGCTTATCAAACTCAATGATCAGGACATTTTTTTTGACCTCGTAGGTGTAAGGGTTGTCGGTGATGGGCGCAATCTGGAGGTTCTTGGTGATAGCATTGACCTTGATCCACTCGTCAAAGACCAGTTCGATGCGCTGTCCCTGAAAGTTTATGCGCTGATCTTCGGGCACAGAAAGTAGCAGTTGAGGTGGGCTAAGGTCTTGTGGCCCTCCCGTTGGCGCACCTACGTTGGCACAAGCCGTCAGCAAAATGCCTAAAAAGAAGTAGGGGAGTTTGCGAAAAAGGAAAAGTCGTCTCTGAAGATACAGACAACGGCTGAAAGTCGTCTGTGGAAACACAGACAACGGCTTGTGGTAAGTGAGTCCGCGAAGTAGATTTTGCATGCCGTACTATTTTTGATGTAATATCTGTAACACATCAGTCAGATTCAAACTGTGGATATCGTAACATTTTGAAAAACGACCTCCTACCTAGATTAGAGTAATCGCTCAAGTCGCATCCCCCGCGAGCCTTTAAGCAAAATCATGGCGTCTTCGGGGAGCGTTTTTTTTGTTAAACCCTTTTGTAAGGCATCAAAGTCTGTGTAACACTCGTCCGAAGCCTTCGCCACTCGCTCAAACCGTTGACCACAAAAAACTACGCGTTCAAAGCCCAATTCTTGGGCAAGTTCATAAATTTCCTGATGCTTTTGGTCTTCATAATCGCCTAGCTCAAGCATATCGCCCAAAATAACAACGCGGTAGGCTGCCTCCCGATGGGCAAAACTGCGTAGGGCGGCTTCCATGCTGGCCGGATTGGCATTGTAAGCGTCCAGCAAAAACGTCTGTTTACCGCGCTTTACCGTTTGCGAACGGTTATTTGTCGGGACGTAGCTACGGATCGCTCGGTGGGCATTTTCAGGGGTGATGCCAAAATACCCTCCGACCGCAAGAGCCAACAACACATTGTAAAAGTTGAATTTTCCAAAAAGCTGTGTGATGACAGGCTGACCCGATGCATCGGCGTAAATAAGCTGCGGTTCGGTCTGAATGGGCGGCTGAAACGCCCAAAAAATTGGGTTTTGATAGTCACCCATTTTTGTCTGAAGCAAATCGTCATAAGCAGGTGCGAAAATCTGTCCGCCCGTTTCGTCCAGAAAGTCGTATAACTCCGTTTTCCCTTTCAGAATGCCCATTTGTCCCCCAAAACCTTCCAAATGTGCTGTCCCGATGTTGGTAATGGCGCCGTGTGTAGGTTCAGCAATACGGCAAAGATTCGCAATTTCCCGCTGGTGGTTTGCCCCCATTTCAATAATCGCGATTTCGGTATCGCTTTTAAGTTCAAGCAAGGTCAGGGGTACGCCAATATGATTATTGAGGTTCCCCTGGGTAGCCTGAACGCGGAATTGTGCTGCCAAAACCTGTGTCAAAAGCTCTTTAGAAGTCGTCTTTCCGTTCGACCCTGTGAGCGCGAAAACAGGAATATCAAATTGCTGCCGATGGTAACGCGCCAAGTCTTGCAGCGTTTGGAGACTATCTTCGACTAAGATAAAACCGTCTAAATCCGCATAATAAGGATTATCTCCGATGGCGAGCTTCGCGCCTTGCTGGAGGGCTTTTTCTGCAAAACGGTTACCGTCAAAGTTGTCCCCGCGCAAGGCAAAGAATAGCTGGTCGGCTTTCAGGCTGCGTGTATCCGTCGAAACACCTGTGCTACTCAGGAAAGTTTGGTGCAGTTGTGTCAGTTCCATTCCCAAAAATAAAAATCTTCTTGCTTACCTTTGCACACTATGGCGATTGAATATAAAACTACCGAAATTACTTCCTACGAAATTTCTAGCGATAACGTAGTCAACCAGCGTTTTTTTGCGGCTTACCAAGAGTCTGTAAAATTTGTGGGCGGCGACGTGCTAGAACTCGGTTGCGGCGTGGGGAAAGGCTTGGAGCTTTTTCTTCCCGTTTGTGATAGCTACACCGCGATTGATAAAAACGAAAAACTAACCCGCTACCTTCAGGCAAAATATCCCGGGAGTAAGTTTATCAATAAATTTATCCCACCTTTTCATGGCATCGAAGATGAAAGTGTGGATACGGTGGTCGCTCAGCAGGTGATTGAACATATCGAGGAGGATGATTTTTTTGTCCGTGAATACGCCCGCGTCCTTCGGAAAGGAGGAAAAGGGATTATCGTGACCCCTAACAAAGCCATGTCGCTGACCCGTAACCCATGGCACATCCGTGAGTACGACGAAAATGAACTGAAAAGCTTACTGCACAAATACTTTGAAAAAGTAACTTTTTTGGGGCTTTTTGGCAACGAAAAAGTAATGCGATACCACGAGGAAAACCGTAAATCAGTGCGTAAAATCACCCGTTTTGATGTCCTGAATTTACAATATCGCTTGCCGCGTCAGGTCTTACAGGTGCCTTACGACATCCTAAATCGTTTGAATCGGAAGCGTCTTCAGGATGCAAATAACGAGCTTGTTAGCTCTGTCATTACAGAAGACTACTTCCTTGCCCCGCCAAATCCGATGGCACTGGATTGGTTTTGTGTGGTGGAGAAGTAAGTGAAACCAAATTACTTCAAATAACCTTATCTTGGTAGGATGACAGATTTGTTACAGACAAAGATTGAGTTTTTGAAGGGCGTAGGGGAACGACGGGGCGCACTTTTACGGAGTGAACTCGGCGTGGATACCTTCGGAGATCTGCTCCTGCATTATCCTTTCCGTTACGAAGACCGTACAAAGTTTCATCAGATCGGCAACCTGAGCGAAGAAAACGGCAGCGTACAGCTTCTGGGGCGCATCACAGATATTCAAGATGTCGGGCAAGGTGGAAAAAAACGCCTTGAAGTCGTACTGGAAGACCGAACGGGCATGATAAAGCTGGTTTGGTTCAAGAGTGCCCCTTGGATCAAGAAAAAGTTTAAGCTTCATAGCGAGTATTTGGTGTATGGCAAACCCCAGCTTTTTGGACGGTATTTCAGCATTCCGCATCCCGAAATTGAGCCGTACCATCCTGACAAAGCCAAGAACACAGGACTTTTCCCCGTTTATCCGACTACCGAAAAGCTACGACGGCTGTTTCTGGACAGCAAAGGCATCGCCAAACTCCAACGGACGCTACTGCCACAGGTCTTATCTCAGGTTGAAGAGATATTTCCCCCCGAACTCATTGCTAAATATAAGTTTATGGGACGTGCCGAGGCGATGCGTCATCTGCACTTTCCACGTAGTCCTGACCACCTTTTACGCGCTCAACGGCGGCTTAAGTTCGAGGAGCTTTTCCTGATTCAGTGGCGACTGCTGCGAGAACGAAAAGTCCGAAAAACGACGCACGCAGGTTTAGTCTTTCAGAAAGTACCCACGTTGATGACTTTTTACAAAGAACACCTGCCCTTTGAACTCACCAATGCCCAAAAACGAGTCATCCGAGAGATGTATCAGGACGTTAAATCAGGGCAGCAGATGAATCGGCTTTTACAGGGCGATGTGGGAAGCGGAAAAACCATCGTTTCCTTTATCGTGATGCTCATGGCGATAGATAACGAGGCGCAAGCCTGTCTGATGGCTCCTACCGAAATTTTGGCAGAGCAGCATTTTGAGGGCTTGAAAGCGTTTGCGGATTTGTTGGGTATGCGGATCGAAAAACTGACGGGATCGACCAAAAAACGGGATCGGAAGGTACTGCATGAAGGTTTACGCGATGGTAGCGTTTCGATTTTGGTAGGAACGCACGCACTCCTTGAGGACGAAGTGCAGTTTAAAAACCTTGGGCTTTGCGTCATCGACGAGCAGCATCGTTTTGGCGTCGCGCAGCGGGCAAAACTCTGGAATAAAAACCCCGATGCGTACCCCCACATTCTGGTAATGACGGCTACACCTATCCCGAGAACGCTTGCCATGACGCTCTACGGTGATCTGGACGTTTCGGTAATTGACGAACTTCCCGCAGGACGCAAACCTATCCAGACGTTGCATCACTACGACGCGCATCGCCTGAAAGTTTTTGGATTTATCGCCGAGCAGATCAAACGCGGGCGACAGGCGTACATCGTATATCCTTTGATTGAGGAGTCTGAGAGGCTAGACTTAAAAAACCTAGAAGACGGCTATGAAAGCCTATGCCGTGCCTTCCCCAAAGTTCCTGTCAGCATCGTACACGGGCGGATGCGTCCCGAGGATAAAGATTTTGAGATGCAGCGATTTGTCAAGAATGAAACCAAAATTATGGTCGCCACGACGGTGATTGAAGTCGGAGTGAACGTCCCGAACGCCACCCTGATGGTCATCGAAAATGCCGAACGTTTTGGTCTGGCACAGCTTCATCAGTTACGCGGGCGGGTCGGACGCGGGGCGCATCAGTCGTATTGCATCCTCATGTCGAGCTACAAACTGAGTAAAGAGGGACGCGCACGCCTCAAAACAATGGTCAGGACAACGGACGGCTTCGAGATTGCCAGTGAAGACCTCAAGTTACGCGGACCGGGCAACATGGCAGGCACAACACAAAGTGGGATTTTGGATTTACATCTGGCAGACCTCGCCAAAGACGGCGACATCTTGAAAGAAGCCCGCGCTTACGCTATGCACCTCACCGACACTGACCCTGAACTCAAGCTACCGCAGCACGGCGGCTTAAAAAAATATCTGGCAGCGTACAAACGTCGGCAGCCCGTAAATTGGAGTCAGATTAGTTGATCGTTCTACTCAAGTTTTTATAGAAAAGCCCTTTTGTAAATTCGGGCTGCCCGAAGATGGTGTGTCACCTGACAAAAGCCAACGAAGTCTTTTTTTAGCTATCCCGATGCAAAACCTTGGCGGAAAGGCTTACGCAAAGAAGCTAATAGAACGAAAATGGAGTGTATGTGAAGCCCGAAAAGCGGGAGACCAGTAAATACGGATGAAAAGAGTTGGTGTCGCTTCGTTAAAACACCAACTGCGGTGGTGATCCTTGCAGGTCTGGGAGCTGTGCGAGATTTGCAATTTCGTACTGCTTAGCCTAGCATCTAAGATGCGTTTTTTTAACATGAAAGCGGATTAAAAATCCTGCCATACGACTTCGAGATAACATATCTTGAAGAGCAAGGTGCCAGCCTTCCGTTTCTTGCAAGGGACGCTGACCAAATGAATACATGCCAGCGTCCTCTTTGAGAGATGCTGCACGGACAAAACTAAATCCCCGGCTCAGGGTTTGCTTCCTCCGCGCCTTCTTTTTTCTCATTGATCGACTCTTGATTATACTTTTGAATTAATGTATTCAGCCGATCCGCCGCTTGCTCAAGCTCAGGCGTAGCATTAAGGATTAGGTTAGCGTTTAAATACTTAATGACCTCCCGATAGGCATCTTCCATTCCCTTACGCATTACAGTAGCCGATGGTGTTTTATTTTTCTCCGTCTCTTCTTCGTTTCTGGCGATGTAAATCGTGTTAAACAACTCATTCAACTCATTAAGTTTTTCTTTCCATCTCTCTAGGTGTAACAAAACTACGGCTTCCTGTAAATCTGTATCATTGTTCCAGTCCGCAATCAAATTACTAATGACCGTCGTCTGGGCGGCGTATCCTAGGCGAGTGATACTCTTGGCATATTTGTTCATGCTGCGGAGAATTGCATCCCCCGCACGAATATATTTGTCTTCGTAGTGATAGAGATACGCCTCTGCGATGTCTTTGATTCCTTGCGTAGCCCGATCACGTTGTCGGTCTAAATTTTTGAGGTCAATAGACTTTGCGCTACCTGACTCTTTTTTGAAAGATGCCGTAATTAAGTCAAATTGCTTTTGTAAGTCATCAATTTGAGCCGTAAGCATAGGCAGCGGGTTCTTATTGAAAATATCTAAAACATTGTCGATAAAGTTAATACTCTCTGAGTTGGTGTACGTGTTGAACGTAGGAGTGATTAGCTCAATCATAAGAATATTGGATTTAGTGAACGTAAATGTAAATCATTAGTAATACGAGAAAGCCTAGCCTAAAGTTATGGCAAAGAATCTTGAGGGTTGGGTAAGCCGCCGCAAGCTGCAGCAAGGAATCTTGAGGCTTAGGTAAGCGGCTGCAAGCTGCAGCAAGGAATCTTGAGGCTTAGGTAAGCCGCTGCAAGCTGCAGCAAGGAATCTTGAGGCTTAGGTAAGCGGCTGCAAGCTGCGGCAAACTATTCAAATCCATGTGTTAGTGTTGTTTAGTTCCAAAAAACTTCAGGTTGTATGTAAAATACTGTATCAATAAAATAGAGTACGCCTTCTTGTGTCAAAACATTCTCATCGTGTAAATCTTCTAGGATAACTCCAATTTTAGGGTTGTAATAGTCATGGTTTCGCTTATTCTGAAAGCCATTTTGTTCCATAAATGCTTTAACCTTATTCAAGTCCGTAGGGTGTGTAGCTCTTACAAAGGGTTGTTTTACCTTGAAAAAGCCTAAGAACTGATAAGCGGTATCAGGGAAAAAGAAGTTATGGAGTAACAAGTTGCAAAAGTAATCTCTCCATGAAGCATAATAAATGGTGTCATTAAGTTTTATTACGTACCTCTCGTCTTGAATAAATACACGCTGCTCTGCTCCTGCGGAGACAAATTTATCAAAGTCAATGGTCTGAATCCAAAGCTCGTTTTGTTCAATGTAGGCAATCAGTTTGCTTGTTTCTTGTGCTTTGTTTTGCTGACCTTCTTTAGCCATTGGGCTTGTCGGCGTGCCTCTGTCAAGGTAATGGGTGATTGCTTGGATAAGCGTTCCGTGGCTAATTTGGCTCTTTCCTGAAAGGATACTTTGTAGTTCATGTTTTAAGATGTTCATTTAGTTCGTATTTGTAAAAAGGTACTCTCTTCTCTGCATAATCATATTAAACTCAAAGGTGAGGTAGTCGCCGCTGGTTTTTTCAAGGTCTGCTTCGGTCGGGATTTCATCGTTGAAGTAATAGAAGGCGTGTAGCCAGACCTTGAGGAGGTGGGCTTTGCGGTCTTTGGCACGCTGGGTTTCTACGAGTCCTACGTGTTTGCGAATGATAAAACCGTCGTCTTCGTATGAAGTCAACTCCTGCTTGTTTGAGTAATTGCCCGATGAAAAAATCGGTAATTCGTTCGTTGGTAGCCATCCGTCTGAGTGCTGAGTGGTTAAACATCAATTTCTTACTCAAAGGTAGCTTTTTTATCGAAAATCAGGTTATATCTTTTCCGCCCTTACGACTGTTTAAGCGCAGCGCCACCCGTAAGGTAGTTGTTGTTCAGAGTACATCTGGCACGCCCAAAGTAGCTGAAAACGGGACCGTTTTTTCCAGCATTTTCTTTATCTTTGTTTAGATGCAAGCTGCTTAATCGTTTTAGGCAACATCGGGGGCTTACAGTATTTACGAAACCCAAGCGAGGCACTCACACCTTCTCCTTCAAAAACGCCGCTGTATAGCCTTTTTCTTGCTTGGCTAAGTCTTCGGGCGTACCCGCAAAGCACAGATAACCGCCTTCTTTACCGCCGTCGGGACCAAGGTCAATTACCCAGTCGGCCGACTTAATGACCTCGACGTTGTGTTCGATGATAATTGCCGTGTGTCCCTGCTCAATCAGCGCATTGATAGATTTTAGGAGCTTGCTGATGTCATGGAAATGCAAACCCGTAGTGGGTTCATCAAAGATGAATAAAATGCGGTCTTTACTGCTCGAAGTCTGTCCTTTGGTGAGGAATGAAGCCAGTTTGACCCGTTGCGCCTCTCCGCCCGATAACGTGTTCGAGGATTGCCCCAGGCCCACATAGCCCAGTCCTACCTCCTGCAAAGGGAGCAGTTTGTTCAGAATACTTCGTTCCCCTTCAAAGAACTCTACGGCTTCATCGACGGTCATATCCAGCACGTCGGCGATGTCTTTTTCCTTGTATTTGATCTCCAGCACGTCTTCCTTGAATCGCTTTCCTTTGCAATCTTCACAGGTCAGCAGGATGTCTGCCATAAACTGCATCTCGACTTTGGTCTGTCCTTCGCCTTGGCAGGTTTCGCAGCGGCCGCCCTCCACATTGAACGAGAAGAACTTCGGACTAAAACCCATTTTTTTCGCGGCCTCTTGGTTCGAGAACAGCTTACGGATCGCGTCATAGGCTTTTACGTAGGTTACGGGGTTGGAACGCGACGACTTACCAATCGGGTTTTGGTCGATCATCTGTACCGAACTGAGGCGTTTGACTTGCCCCGTTAGTTTATTAAATTTTCCTGTTTCTTCCTCGTGGAAACCTAGCATCTTACTGACAGCAGGATACAGCAGTTGCCGCACTAGAGTCGATTTCCCCGATCCGCTGACCCCCGTTATTGCCGTCAATATGCCGAGTGGAAATTCTACATCAATATTCTTGAGATTATTTTGCGTTGCCCCCAAAAGCTGAATCGACTCGTTCCACTTTCGGCGTTGACGCGGCACGGCGATCTGATCCGTCCCACTCAAAAAACGTCCTGTCTTACTTTCTTTGGATTGGCGGATCTCATCGGGTGTCCCCTGAAAGATTAGTTTTCCGCCATGCGAACCCGCATCAGGTCCGATGTCAATGACCTGATCAGCAGCGTTCATGACCTCTTCTTCGTGCTCAACGACAATGACCGTGTTGCCTAGGTCACGAAGCTCTTTTAGTACTCGAATCAGGTTTTGCGTATCCCGAGGGTGTAATCCGATGCTTGGCTCGTCCAAAATATACATTGAACCGACCAAAGCACTTCCGAGCGAGGTTGCTAACTTTATTCGCTGAAACTCGCCACCCGAAAGCGTTGCCGTCAGTCGGTTGAGAGTCAGATACTCCAGCCCGACCTCAGAAAGATAGCGCATACGATTTCGGACTTCCATTAGGAGGCGACGGGCAACCTTAGTCTCAAAATCATTGAGTTCTAACTCATCAAAAAAGCGGCGCGACTCCTTAATTGGCATCAATACCAGGTCTGTAATCGACTTTCCCGAAATCCAAACATAGTTGGTATCGCCTCGCAAGCGTGAACCTTTGCACTCGGGACAAACTTGCCGTCCACGGTAGCGCGAAAGCAACACGCGATACTGGATTTTATGCGTCTTTGCTTGCAGAAACTGAAAGAAAGCGTTTAGCCCGTCAAAGTATTCGTTTCCTTCCCAAAGCAAGTTTTGCTGCGCTTCGGTAAGTTCTTCGTAAGGGCGATGAATGGGAAAGTCAAAGTCCAAGGCGTGCTTGACGAGCGGACGCTGCCACTCCTTCATTTTTTCGCTTTTCCAAGGCATAATCGCACCTTCATACACCGAAAGTGTTTTATCAGGAATAACCAAGTCAGGGTCAACACCCAGAATTGTCCCAAAACCCTCACAGCGTCGGCACGCGCCGTAGGGGTTATTGAAACTAAAAAAGTTAACGCTTGGCTCTTCAAAAGTCATTCCGTCCAGCTCAAAGCGGTCTGAAAACTCAACGATCTCGCCGTCAGGATTTTCTTTCGTAAAAAACTCCACGCGGCAGGTACCGTGTCCTTCAAAGAATGCGGTCTGTACCGAGTCTGCCAAACGAAATTGCTCTTCTTCGTTGTATTCTCGGATCACGTTTCGATCGATGAGCATCAAAATAGCTTCATTGTCGGCGATCTGCTCTGGCTTTTCGAGGAGTTCTTCCACAAAAAACACATGGTCACCAATCTTAACTCTGGTAAACCCTTGTTGCAACAAAATTTTAAGTTCTTCTGCGCTGCTACGCTCTTCTTTGCGCTGTAACTCGGCTAAAATCATGTATTTCGAGCCTTCGGGATAGTTCATGATGGCATCCACTACACTCGAAACAGTATCTTTTTTGACCTCTTCGCCCGAAATCGGGGAGTATGTCCGTCCGATTCGCGCAAAAAGGAGTTTGAGGTAGTCGTAAATCTCGGTGGAGGTACCGACCGTAGAACGGGTATTTCGGGTATTAACCTTTTGCTCAACGGCAATGGCAGGCGACACCCCTCGAATGTACTCTACGTCAGGCTTTTCCATACGCCCTAAAAACTGTCGGGCGTAAGAACTAAGGCTTTCCACGTACATCCGTTGTCCTTCCGCAAAAAGTGTATCAAAAGCTAAGGACGACTTTCCAGACCCGCTCACCCCCGTAATTACGATGAACTTACCACGCGGTAAGGCTACACTTAGGCTTTGGAGGTTGTTGACTTTCGCATTTTTGATAATAATAAACTCACGAGGGTCAAGTTCATCAAAATTAACTTCAGAGGGAGCAGTAAGCGTCATACGTAGGGGAATCAGTAAGGTCATTAAACCCATAATTAAGTATATTGTTACTCAATTTGTAGCTTCCTGAAAGGATAAGCGCAACGTGCCAGATAAATACAGAACTTAGAACAATGAAAATTTTACTAGCAGTCACGGGGGGTATTGCCGCATACAAGACGGCAGCCTTAGTACGACTTTGGATTAAGGGAAACCATGAAGTACAGGTATTAATGACCCCTGAAGCACACGGATTTATCACGCCGCTCACCCTTGCAACGCTCTCCAAAAAGCCCGCGCTGACTGATTTTCAAAAAGATAAAAGTGGGGTTTGGAACAATCATGTTGAGCTTGGACTTTGGGCAGATGTGATGGTTGTCGCGCCCGCAACTTCTAATACACTCGCCAAAATGAGTCATGGGCAATGTGATAATTTGGTTATGGCTACTTATTTATCGGCACGATGCCCCGTATTTTTTGCCCCTGCAATGGATTTGGATATGTACGCTCATCCTGCTACACAGAAGAATATCAAAACCTTACAAAGTTATGGCAACCAGCTCATTCTTCCGGGCAAAGGCGAACTTGCCAGCGGACTGAGCGGTGAGGGACGTATGGCGGAACCCGAACGTATTGTCGCTCTTGTAGATCGCTTTTTTGTTAAGCCATTAGAAGGAAAAACCGTACTCCTGACCGCTGGTCCTACCCAAGAAGCCATTGATCCTGTACGGTTTTTAACCAATCACTCAACGGGTAAGATGGGCTATGCACTTGCCGAGGAAGCCCATCGGCTTGGCGCGAAGGTGATACTGATTTCGGGCCCGACAAAAATTCCCAAACCGACGGGCGAGCGCATGGACGTAATTTCGGTGCAATCAGCGGAAGAAATGTACACGCAAGCCATACGCGGCTTCTCTGAGGCAGATATTGCCCTCATGACGGCTGCCGTTGCCGATTATCGCCCTAAAGAAATGGCGCAAGAAAAAATCAAGAAAAAGGCAGGGGAAGGGATGACACTAGAGTTTGTTCGTACACCTGACATTGCGGCATCTTTGGGAAAGAAAAAACGAGATGACCAGTTACTAATCGGCTTTGCCCTAGAGACACAAAACGAACATGAAAACGCGCAGGCTAAACTCCGCAAAAAAAGCTTTGATATGATTGTGTTGAACTCCTTGCGTAGCGCGGGTGCGGGTTTTGGGCACGATACCAATCAAGTCAGGTTGATTACGGCAAATGAACATTGGGATTATCCGCTTAAACCGAAGGGGGAGGTTGCCAAAGACATCTGGGAGCGAATCATGCAGTTACAACTTAAGTCCTATACTGTAAGTTAGGATAGGATAAGAAGATACATTTTTTCAAAATTCGCTTTAGTTATGAACGTTGAACATATTACCACTTCACTTAATTCCCCCACTATTAGACTTCCCGAAACTGATTTACCTCGTGTAGTCGTGATTGGTGATGGCTTTGCGGGACTAGCTGTTGTACGAGGACTTCGTAAAGCTAACGTGCAGTTGGTGATGTTTGATCGATACAACTACCATACATTTCAGCCACTATTGTATCAGGTGGCAACGGCAGGGCTTGAACCCGACTCTGTGGCGGGACCGCTCCAAAAAATATTCCGTAAGCCGCATAATTTTCACTTCCGAACGGCAGAAGTGGTAAAGATTGATCCTGATTCGCGTTGCGTTGAAACGAGTATTGGTTCGCTCAAATACGATTATCTGGTGTTGGCGTACGGGTCAACTATTTTGGAAACGAGAATATTGCCGAACACGCCCTTCCCCTCAAGCAGCTTCCTCAGGCTTTGGATATGCGTCATCATATTTTACAAGCCATGGAGCAGGCACTCCGCCAAAAAGATGAAAAGGAAAAGCAACGATTGACTTGCGGAGTTAAAACTTCCTGTGTTACCCAACGATCACTCCGAACTCGACCTTAGCAAGATGAACATCCAACTCATTGAGGGGGAAGATGTGCTACTGGCAGGAATGTCTGAGGCCGCGAGCCGAAAGTCAGAGCGTTATCTCAAAGAGTCTGGGTGGTATGTTGGCTTGGTTTGCTTGGCTCTTTGTGCATTTGGTGTTTATTGTTGGCTTCCGTAATAAGTTGAGCATACTTCTGAACTGGGTTTGGAATTATTTCACCTATGATCGCGCTACACGCCTTATTGTACGTCCTTTTGTAAACCGCTATCGGTATTTTAAGGATTAGCAAGGAAACTTTTGCCTTTGACAGACGTAAATTAAAGACCATCTATTTCTGAATCTCACTTGTTCTTCACGCGCTTTTTTTTACTCTCCATCCTTTTTATACACGGTTTTTCTTTGGGCTGGGCACAATACAACACGCCTGAGGCAAAGAAAGCGTTTTACCGTCAGGTTGCGCAGGAGTATCTGAGCGATGGGGGGTTTGTTCTACGTCAAATTGAGGATATGAGCTTTTATACGCGCTTTACGCGTGGCGATGACCGACAAGCTTTGTTGGACGGATTCAATACGCTCGTGCATGAAGGCGTACACCGGTACAACCTCGACGCGATTGAAAAGATTTGGTACGATAACTACTACATTACGCAAGGGGTGAGCATCCAGACAGTCAGGCAACGCGTGTTTAATTCTTCGGAGCTGAACTTGATTGTTCCCCAAGAGGTACAGAATAAGGTTTTCCGCTACAAGACGTACATTGGTGATAGCTCAAGGGTAGGGTCGCAGCTCAACGGCTTTTACGGGATTTTGGAAGAATTTGGTGCTTATTATCACGGCACAAAAGCAGACCTTGAGTTACGTGATTACTACGAGACCTTTTGTGACTCGACGGCATTTATCTGCTGGATCAAAAAGTTTTTGGGTAACACCACCTCGACGGTTCACGCGTATTACGAGTTTCGCTTATTTATGGCTTGGTATCTTCGGTATGCAGAAGTTTATTACCCTAACCACTACGAAACGCTGTATCGGGATCAGAATTTAAGGGTTGTATTTACGCTCTACGATGACCTTTTTACTGACCTAGTGTCTGATTTTTTTCAGATGCGGATGCAACTCCTCAAAGACTTACGTGCATCGGGCGTGGATGTGCAGCAAATTGATTACGCTATCGTGATTTACTTCCCCGAAAGTAATCGGGCGTACAGCTATGATACCTTCGATAATGAACTCGAATACCTCAAAGCACTCACCAGTGAGGAGGACATCACCGAACTCGAAAAGTTCAAAGTTCAGGGCGTGACACTGGATAATTTTTTAGATTTTGTAGAGTAAAGCTAGCCGTTTAGCAGCCGTTGCGTACGAAAAACATCTAGTTTAAGTAGAATAAAAAGCAAGATGGTAAACGAAAACAGCGATGAGCCGCCGTAGCTAAAAAACGGTAATGGAATACCGATAACGGGCATTATGCCGATCGTCATTCCGATATTAACAAGAAAATGAAATAAGAAGATAGAAAAGACGCAGTAGCCATATACCCTCGAAAATCGCGATCGCTGGCGTTCAGCAACGATAATGATCCGCCAAAGTAAAGTGCCAAAAACAGTGAGTAAAAAAGTACTTCCTAGCCACCCCCATTCCTCAGCAAAGGTACAAAAGATAAAATCTGTATGACGGTCGGGGACGTAGCGAAGTTTCGTAAAGTGCCCGTCAAGGTAGCCTTTTCCCGTCCAGCCCCCTGAGCCAATCGCAATTTTTGATTGCGCGACGTGATAACCCGCACCTTGTGTGTCTGCATCAGGATTGATAAGTACCTGAAGACGCGTCTGCTGGTGAGGTTTGAGAACGCCTTTAACAAAAAAGTCCAAACCTACTACTGCTCCAATGGAAAGCCCAGCGAAGAAAAAGATCCAAATAAAGCGACTGTACGTCTTTTTGTAAGCGGCCGTCAGACCAACGGCGACGAGCAATAATGCCACTAAAGGCAGCATTAATCGCTGAAAAGCAGCCTGAAAGTCTTCAATCTTAAAAAATGGAGGAGCTTTATCGGAGCCTCCCTCAGCATTTACCGAAGCCACAGCATCACTCAAAAAGTACCAAAACAGAATACCCCCAAGGAGCAAGATGCCTACCTCTAAAGCGGGGACAAAAGCAGGCGGGCGATAGTCGGGACGAAGCCTTAAGTACCCGTTAAGGCTTACGATGATGGCAAAAAGTATCCAAAAATATACAAGTTGACGGATCAAAAACCAGATATTATCCAGGCTAAGTAAAGTTCCAACTAGCAGGACAATCGCTGAAAGCCCAATAATCATAATTATGTGATGCAGTCCCTCACGATAAAGCGCAATGGTAAATGCCAAAAAAACTAGCATAGACCCTGTTTCATTCTCAAGAACGATTAAATACATCGGAACAAGGAGCAGCAACATCACAACACCGAGATTAAGGGGGCGCATAAGTTGCACTTGATCATTCCCCAAAAAGCGCGCAACAGCAAGGGCAGTAGCAAACTTAGCAAACTCAGCCGGCTGAAGCTGTACCACACCAAGGTCGAACCATGCTTTTGCCCCTTTTACTTCTTTCCCTACGATTAAAACTATGATAAGTAAAAAAATCATGATTCCGTAGGTCAGATACGAGGTTTGCGCAATAAAGTAGGCATCTATCGAGAGAACTACCCAGGCTAATATAGCGGCCAAAGCAATCCAAGCGACCTGCTTCACATACACGGACTGCATTGCTTGCCTTGCACTCTGAAACTGAAACGCATCTTCTCCCCCCACGTCATAAACGGACGAGAATACAGTTGCCCAGCCGACCAACACTAAAAAAGAGTAAAGTCCGACTGTCAGCCAGTCCAGTTGTACGCGAATTGAGGGCTTTTCAAACATAAGAACCCAAAATTACGAAGAAGTCATGTTGAACCAAAGGAGTTTAAAATACGTTTTGTGTATCATTCGGCTTTTATTAGTTTTGCACGTCCAAAAATACTGGTCCTATAGCTCAACGGGATAGAGCAGCTGCCTTCTAAGCAGCAGGTTTCAGGTTCGAGTCCTGATGGGATCACAGCTTATTCGGCTTACTATTTTTTTAAGACATGACTATTCCCCTTTATCTGGCATCAGGTAATCTATGTCAGGTGAAGGGCGGTCATCCTCCCTTTCCAAAGCCCCACTTTTTAAGCGTATTTTTAATGTCTTCGACCTTATCTTTTACCTCTTCTTGCGGCTTTTGCACGTTCGTAGAGTCCGCCACCCGCGACGAGTCCGTAGGCTGCGTTTGGTTACTACCACCCACTAAGTTTTCGATGAAACTTTGTGCTTTTTCTTTTGCCTGCTCTTTGAGCATGGTACTGAGTTGCGCTTTGGTAGCTTCTTTGTCTAGTCCAAACTTCGGGCTATTATGAGTACCCGTCACTTTGAGATGTAAGTCCACGGTTTCTCCCTTGATTGCTTCTCCCCCTACACCGAACCAAGAACTAAGCTTTCCTGCTACCTCTTGTTTAGGAAGTTGAATATCTAAGTTTACGTCCAGTAAGCCATCAAACCGCGTACTCCCCGAAAGTTTGGTGGGATACCCCGCCAGTTTAAACGCCGTTGGTTCAATGTTCATCGTACCATTCTCAAACTTTGTTTTCAGGAAGATATCTTTCATTTTTGAGCCTTGCAGCTTCTCCCCAAGCCCCGTAAAAGACGCTAAACCATCCACAAATTGTGGCTTTTCAGCTCCTAGAGCCGCATCTTTAACGCGTAGGTTTCCGAGTCCCGAGAGTGTCTCGAGGCGTGGTGTGAGGTCTTTTGTCAAATCACCTTTGAGTTGAACTTTTGATGAAAAGTTTCCGACAAGAGCCTTAGCTAAAGGCAAAAAGCCCTGCACGGGCGTAAAAGCTTGAAACGACTTGGGAATATCTACGTTGATGATATCTAGCCCAAAGTCAAACTTTGGCTGTACTGGGTTGCGCGGATCATAAGTTCCCTCGGTCTGGAAAAGCCCCCCCAAGGTCTGGAATTGAAGTCCTTCCATCCGAAGCACGCCGTCTCGGACCACAACCATTCCAGCGAAGTTTTCCAACACCAGGTCATCGTAAAGCAATTCATTAATTTTGGCATCAAAGCGAAAGTCCACGTCTTGTGGAAGCTGCGTAGCCGTGGTGGTCGTAGAGTCAGATACGGTCGCGGTTTCTTCCTCTTCGGTAAGCCACTCGTTGGCATCAAACCGATTGGAGTTTAAGGTCATTATTCCTTTCAGAACCACTTTATCCTTTTTGAGACCTACCGCATTAAGCCCATAAGCAAGGTAGTTCCTCAGCCCACCCGTTATATCTACGTCACTTTTGCCCAGAAACCCCTTGAACGTTTCTAGGCGCATTTCTTGAGGAGAGAAACTTGCTTGCAGCGTCGAAATCCTCATCCCCTGTGGAAGGTTGATTGCATCCTTGTAACTAAAGTTGGTGAGTCTCATCGCCCCAGAGGTAGGAAGCTGGTCATACCGTTCCACGTCAATAGCGGCTAGGCTACCCTTTGTTTTAATATCAGCGGCAAGTTGTCCTTTTATGCTCATCCCTTCTTGTGGAAAGAGTTTGAGCATATTTTCAAGATCTACACTACCCTTTGCCGTAAAGTCATAAACTGGATTTTCCAGATTGGTCACATGCCCCGAAATCTCGAAGGGTTTTTGGTCTAATTGAAAGCTAAGTGCGTCAAAGCTTACCTCCGTATCGGCCTCTTTTCCGCTGGTGTTGGTTGCTTCCGCGTCCAGATTCAGGTTTTCGAGGGGTAAACTCGGATAGTCAGTCGTTTTGAGAAATCCGTCTTTGAGGGTCATGGCTGCCGTAAACTGCGGTATTCGCGCACGGGATTCATCATAGACACCATTCAGGTCAAGGGCAAGTTTAAAGTTCCCACGGATATCCGACACATCGGGTAAGGGATAAAAGTTAGGTATGTCTGCTAGATCGACTTGCGCGTTAATTTTACCGTTGATCTTGTACTTCTCGAGTCCCGTAATGTGCATACGTCCGTCCACGGGGTGTTTACCCAAAAGCATCTTGAAGTTCCGTAAGTAGATTTCGGTGTTATCTAAGTTTCCTGTCTCATTTTTGATCTGCATATCAATATTAATCTTGTCGATAGCAGTGGGAAGGTCTGGATATTGTACCTTGGTGTCAAAAGCTTCGAGTTTAATGTCAAAGTTGGGTATTCGTGCGGATGCCTCACTGTAAACCCCGTTTACTGTTCCCGAAAACTTAAAGTCCCCTTCTGTTTTAAGCCCTTGATAGTCGGTTAGGTAAGCGGAAGGAACCAAGGAAAGTAGCTTTTTGAAGTCACTTTCGTCGGCTTTAAAGCGCAAATCCATCTCAATATCATCGGTAGGCATCTTGACAAATCCTTCAAAGTGGATCGGTAGTTCTTTGAGAAGAAATTTATTTTCTTTGAAGGTGTAGGTAGATGTGTTCTGATCAATATTTATTGCCATATCGGCTTTGAGCGGCACTCGTGTAAAATAATCCGTTCCATCATAATGCACCGAAAGTGCCTCAATATCAGTGTTGGTCAATAGGTCGTAGATGTCATCTTTAATTGTTCCGCTGCCCGTATGATTCAATTTTTCAATTTTTGCCGCCATCCCCAAACTGTAATCGAGATACAAAACATCGGTATCTGTGAGTTCCCAGTGATCAATGTTGATCAATAACGGGCTGCTTTCTTTGCTTGTCGTCTCGCCTTGGGTAGCGATATAAATGTCATAGTTAGCTTTTCCATCAGGGTGTACATCTACGCGGATGTCGCCTTGGCGGAGGATGACTCCATTAACCTGAATTTCATTCCTAAAGACACTCATAATATCCATAGATAGGGCGAGTTCGCGAGTCTGTAAGAGTGTATCAGCGGCAAAATCACCTTTACCGACTACACTAATATCATGAATACCAACACTAAGGTTGGGGAAGTCACGAAACAGGGAAAGGTTAATATCCAAAAAACTGACACGTGCGTTAACTTGCTCGTTAATGACCGACTTGACCTCAGCCTTGATTTGATCGCCAAACAAAAATGGAATGGCGAGTACTGCCCCAATCAGGAGCATAAATAGGATAAAGAGAACAAGAAAAAAACGTTTCATAGAAGTAGGTTCAGGTTTTAAAGCTAAGCGTAAATATACTGAAAATTACAGGGTCGCCTGAGGTTGCAGATGGGAAAACGCGCAAGCAAGCGATGCTATTAAATTAGACATTCCAACGAGGAATGATCAAAAATCCGAGGGTTTCGCGTT
>CAZNAK010000002.1:20993-25624 GCA_964570645.1 uncultured Cytophagales bacterium
ATGTTTACGGTTTTGTAAAATTTATTGATAAACGCTATTTTTCGATTCAGCAAACCATTAAATTTCTGTTGCCCGATCATGAATATAGAAGAAAAAGATGAGTATTCAAGCGAGCTAGACCCGTTTGGTAGCAGTGAGGAGAACCCTTTTGAGACTGCTCCAGAAACCGATGCAGGAGAAGAAGAAGGAGAGGAGGGGAAAACACAGCGTATAAAATATCGGGGCGCAGAGGAAAACTTTGAGCCACTTCCACGGAAGAAGGGCTTCATGTACGATGATGACTACCTCAGCGAGCGACTAGATGGGCAGATTAAATACTTTAACACCAAAAGCTCAAAAGCGCAGAAACAATACAAGAAATTTAAGAAACGGGAGTTTGTGATCTCCGCTTCTATTCCGATTCTTATTACCCTATCAGGCTTCGGGTTCGTCGAGAATTTTGAAATTTATAAGCCCTTAGGGTTTGGTTTGGTACACTTACTGCAAATTATCGCCGCAGCAGGTGGTGCGTACCTTGCTTACCTAAGTCAATTTCAAGGTTTGGAGGGCTACCTGACGATTTGGAAAGACTATCGCGCTACCTGTGAGCAGCTTCAACACGAGCGCTATCTGTACTTAGCTAAGGCAGAGCCTTACGATGAAGATGATGCTTTTCCCATTTTGGTGACTAGCATTGAGAACATACTGCACAAAGAAAACCAGCGTTGGATGCAGATACAAAGGAGCGAGAAGAAGAAAGGGGATAAAAAGGAAGAAAATAAAGTCTTATGATACGGGTTTTTTTAGGTGGTACAGTAAATGGTTCGACTTGGCGCGAAACAGTCATGCCGCAGCTTGAGGTAAGTTACTTTAATCCTGTGGTCGAAAACTGGGACGATGAGGCCTACCAGAAAGAAATTTACGAGCGCAAGAACTGTGATTTTTGTATCTATGTAATTACCCCCAAAATGACGGGTTTTTATTCTATCGCTGAGGTAGTAGATGACTCCAACAAACGCCCAGAAAAAACTTTGTTTTGCGTCCTTGAAGAGGACGATGAGCAGACCTTTGAAGCACATCAAAAAAAATCCCTTGTAGCCGTCGGTAAAATGGTGTCGCTTAATGGCGGGCGTTGGTTTCGCTCCCTTGAAGCTATGATTGAATTTCTAAATTCCTACCATCAAGAAAGCGAAACGGCTGGCACACACGAAACAGTATCAGCAGCTACTTCTTAAGAACGTAATCCCCTGTAGATGAGCTACTTCAATCTGAGCTTATTTTTTCACGCTTTACCCGCTACGTAATCGGTGAGGTACGAAAAAGCCTCCGTAAGAGTACCCCCGTGTGTGATAATCGAGCGTTTCTGCATACCAATTTTATCTTCGCCCAAAAAGTTAGGCAGCACCTCTTCGATTAGCATCCGCCCAAAGTCTCTTGAAGCATCGCGTGGCAACTCACAAGGCAAGTTATCAACGGCCATTACCGTAACGTGCGACTCATCTGATAGGGGTGGTTTTACGCTATCTGTTTTTGGATCATAATCATAAATGGGATCATCAATGGTGCTAGGCTGCTTAGTAGAAGGTATTGAACCTTCGATATCGCAGGTTACGTCGGCAATAACCTTAATACCAAAATCGCTGTGCTGCATATCAAGCTTATCGAACAAAACCGGAGCATTCATATCCCAATACGCGCCTGCAATAAATAAGTCCGTCATAGGTAAAAACCGCCGAAAATCGCTTTCAAAACCCTGGGTTGGATCATCATAAAATGCCTTTAAATCAAACGCTGAGCCATCCGAGGTTTTATTGTAATCCGAAGTGGCGAGTGCAACGTACACAGGCTCATCAAAATGCTCATTTAGATATTCGTCCACTTCCACACGAGGAATACCAATGCCGTCCAAAACCTCCCAGGCTCCCCCCGATACGCGCCCACTGCCCGTAACCGCAATCTTGATAGGAGGAAGCTTCACCTTCTGGTACTCGCCCTGCATCTCTTCCATATCCAGACACTCGTGCGCTCGTTTTAGGTCATATAACCCCGAACGCTTGCCATATGCCCAAATACCGTTGTACGCCCCGACAATACCTGCGTAGCGACCGAAGGCAATCACCCGTTTTCCCTGCTCATCGGTAAGGACTTCGTAATCGACGAGTGTGATATTTTTTTTGAGAATCGCCCTTAGCAACTCGCGATTATAATCCTGCTTTTTGATGGTATGCGAAAAGAAAAAATACATCTTATCGGCAATAAGCTCCTTAATCGGCACTTCTTTTATTCCCAATAGCAGATCACAGTCTGAGAGGTCTTCTTGCAGTTCGATCCTCGCTGCGATGTAGTCATTATCAGAAAAACAACGAATCGGGCTAGGCTGGACAACAACTTTCACTTTAGGAAACATCTTTTGTACCTCCACACACTGTTCGGGAGTTAAGGGAACACGACGGTCAATAGGGCGTTTATCTTCACGAATTAAAGCGATTTTCATGGTTTCGAGTGTAACTTTTGATATCCAGGTCAAGTTAAAAGAAATACTTTGTATCTTACAAACTAAATATATCAACAAAACCTCATGGAAAGCCGTATTTCGGTTATTTGTGAGTCAGAAAGGCTATATTATGATTTTTGAACGCTTAAAGAATATTGGTCGGTCGTACGTTAATGACTGGCTGAATTTAGAAAAAGAAGAGTTTGACTTTGGTCGTACAAGTGAACGCAGGCAAAACTTTGACTTTGATACCGAAGATCCCTTCGACGAACCCGTCGAGCCAATGTTCAATTCTAAGGAGAAGGAATATTATCGTACCTTGGAGGTGAGCGAAGGAGCAGGCTTTGAAGAAATTAAGGCCAGCTACCGGAAGTTGATGAAAAAATATCACCCTGATCGCTTTCCAAACGACCCTGAGCGTCATAAGGCTGCCGTAAAACTGACTCAACGCATCAATGTAGCCTACACCTACTTCAAGAAAAAGCACGAATCTTAAAAGCCAAACCCTCTATGTGGCAATTTATAAAACGCACCTTTAGCCTTGGCAAATCTGAGGTTAACGACAAACTAGACAAAATAGAAGACCCTATAAAGGTCACCGAACAAAATATTGCAGAGCTTAAAAAAAATCTTGCCGAAGGACTACGCGGACTCGCCGAAGTACGTGCCATGAGCATTCGCATAAAGCGTGACAAAGAACGCTCACGAAAAGTAGCCGCTAACTACGAAAAAAAGGCGATGCTTTTGCTCAAAAAAGCGCAAAAAGGAGAGATGGCAGAAGCCAAAGCCGATGAGTTAGCCAAACGTGCGCTACAACAAAAAGAAGTGATCGCGCGGCAGTCCAAAGCCAGTGAGCAGGAGATGCAGAAATACGAAAAACTCGTCCAAGAGATGGAGAATCGTGTACAGCAAATCAAGGCACAGGTTTACAAATACGAAAATGAGTTACGAACACTCAAAGCGCGCTCGGAGATGAGCCGAATGACCCAGAAGCTGAACAAAACCTTATCCCGCTTCGACTCGAAGGGCATGAACTCTGTCCTTGACCAAATCAAAGATCAGGTAGCGGAGCAGGAAGCACTCTCGGATTCTTACGGTGACTTCACGCTAGAAAAGAACGAACTCGATGACGAAATTGATGAGCTTTTGGGGGAAAGCACCGACCTAGATGACTCGCTGGCCGACTTAAAACAGAAATTATTACTCGAAGAAGAGAAGGAAGAGGAGCAAGCGCCCAATGCGCCCGCAAATGTACCGCGCAAAAAAAAGCCTCGTCCTTCCAAAAAGTTTGAAATCCACGAAGAAGATGAATCCGAATCCGCCGCCGAACTCGAGCGACTCAAAGCCAAACTTATCATCCGAAAAGACGACGACCAATCCGATTCCTGACTTTGCGGCGGGTCATGTTTTACTCTTTGACAAACCCCTTGAGTGGACTTCGTTTAACGTTGTGGCCAAAGTGCGTAATACCCTCAAAAAAGTAGTCGGTAAAAAGCTCAAAGTCGGTCATGCTGGGACGTTAGACCCACTAGCTACGGGGCTGCTGATCCTCTGTACAGGCAAAATGACCAAACAAATTGAAACATTTCAGGGGCAAGAGAAGGAATATACGGGTACGTTTCGGTTGGGTGAGCAAACGCCCTCTTATGATGGCGAAACCGAGGTATCGGAACGGAGCGAAATTAGCCACCTTTCGGAAAAAGACGTACTTAAAGCAACCGAACCTTTTACTGGCTGGATTGAACAGCATCCACCCGTTTTTTCTGCTATTAAAGTCAAGGGAAAACGGGCTTACAAAAGCGCACGTGAAGGAAAAAAGGTAGAACTCAAGAGCCGTCGCGTAAAAATTTCTATCTTCGAGATTACAGGCATCAAGCTTCCAGAGATACACTTTCGGATAGTCTGTTCTAAGGGAACCTACATTCGTAGCCTTGCACACGATTATGGGCAGGAGTTGGGCGTAGGAGCTTACCTGACTGCTCTACGACGAACGCGAATTGGAGCGTTTACGGTGGCAGATGCACATCAAGTAAGGGATTGGGTAGCACAATTCGGGAGCTGATCTGCGGTACTTGTATCGCGTTAGCTCAACGTAATTCATCACATACTTTGCCGCCTTCGTCCAGAGATACTAACTTTTGGTGGAAAAACGTTGTAT
>CAZNAK010000003.1:0-1923 GCA_964570645.1 uncultured Cytophagales bacterium
CTCAGAGTGTTACCAATGCATGGGCTGGGGGTGGCGCACGTTACGGATTTCATCAGATGCTTGTACAGAAAGGGTATATCGTAGCTGTTGTGGACAACCGTGGTACGGATGCGCGCGGTGCCGCTTTTAAGAAATCTACTTACGCGCAGCTCGGAAAATACGAAGTAAAAGACCAGATCGAAGCCGCGAAGTTTTTGGGTGCTAAGGACTTCATCGACGAAGAGCGGATTGGCATCTGGGGATGGAGCTATGGCGGTTACATGACCGCACTTTGTATGACCGTGGGGGCAGAAACATTCAAAATGGGTATTTCGGTGGCTCCCGTCACCACTTGGCGACTCTATGATACGATCTACACGGAGCGGTTCTTGAAGCTTCCGCAGGATAACCCGAGTGGCTATGATGATAACTCGCCTATCAATCATGTGGAAAAGCTCAAGGGTGATTTGCTACTTATCCACGGAACGGGAGATGACAATGTACACTTTCAAAACTCTATTCTTCTCCAAGAAGCTTTGATTCAGGCAGGAAAGCAATTTGATTCGTTCTACTACCCGAACCGTAACCACGGAATTTATGGCGGTTACACGCGTATTCACCTCTTCCAAATGATGGCCGATTTTGTGAAGGAGAAGCTCTAAAAGCTTGTTTGGTTACCCCGCTAAAGCCCACAGAACGATGTTTGGTGGGCTTTACTGCTTCTTCGAGGCTATATGACATATCTCAGGGGAATAGATGGACTTTCCCGCTAAATCAAGGTATTTTACACGAAAGTGTGTACGCGCTGCCTTAGTTTGCACCGGAATCTGGTAAGCCACTTTTCCCTTTTCCCCCTTGCAGTTAACGACCTTAAAACTTACCCACGTATGCACACGCTTAACCTGAACGAAAAACTGCCCGAACTTTCGTTCGTTCTCTACTTCCCAGTAAAGCGTATTATTTTTTGCCTCAAGCCTACTAAAGTTAAAGAGGTTACTTCCTGTGGGATACACAAAACATAAAAGTCCAATTAGTAGTAAAGTCTTCATCGAATTTGATAGTTCCGTAAGTTTGATCAGGTCGTTATCCTGTTCCACCGTATTGTTGACGAGTTAAAATACGCTGAGCCATTTCCTTTCATAAGAGCAGTGGTAGGTATGGAAATGAGCAGATTTTTTTGCTATCTTAGTAAACTGAAAGTACTATTTTTTCGTAAAAATAATCAGAAAGTACGTTATTCACTCCTATGCAGTATCGTTATCCTGGTGCCAAACCTTTTGAGGAAAAAGAACGAAGTCTGTTCTTCGGACGCGAAAATGACATTCGAACGTTGTTTAATCTGCTGAGCGTAGAACAGTTGTTGGTGCTTTATGGCAAGTCAGGGCTGGGAAAGACTTCTTTGTTACGCGCAGGGGTCGCGCCTTTACTCGAAGAGAACGAGAACTATTTACCTTTTGTGTTACGCTTCGGAAGCTATCAACCTGAGACGAACACAGACCTTTCGCAGATATTCATTCACAAAACGACGGACGGACTCGAACACCCTCCTACACTCATTCAAAAATTAAAGCCTGAAGATCAGTCACTTTGGGCACAGTGTAAGGCATACCAGATGCAATACACCGAAAAGCGTACTTTTGTCCTGATCTTTGACCAGTTTGAGGAGCTGTTTACGTATCCCAAAGAAAGCCTTGAGAAGTTCAAAAAAGAGCTTTCTGAGTTGTTACATACTAAGATTCCACAACGCTACCGCAACGCCCTCCGTGGGGCACTATCCGAAAACCCAGATCAGTTTGATGAGACGGCACTACACCGATTTCATCAACCTATGGATGTTCGCGCCATTTTAGCCATTCGGTCGGATCAGTTGAGCTTGCTCAACCAATTTACAGACTACTTTCCAGACATTTTGCGAGAATGTTATGAGCTTGAACCCCTTGACAA
>CAZNAK010000003.1:1933-24926 GCA_964570645.1 uncultured Cytophagales bacterium
GCCGAGGACGCGATAGAAAACCCCGCTAGCCACACCCCGAAGGCCGAGGGAGAACGCTACATCTCGGAACCCTTTACGTACAGTAATGGGGCACTCAACAGCATCATCGAGTTTTTAACCAATGGCCACACGAAGAAAATTGAATCCTTCCAGCTTCAAATCTTGTGTCAGTATGTCGAGCAGCTAGTCATTAACGAAGACTCGCGGAGTAAGCTTGAGAAAAACAACAACGGATACTGGGTAATCAATCGTAGTGACCTCGGTGACTTAGAAAGCATCTACCAAAACTATTACGATCATCAGATTGAGCGTATCTGTACACCCGAAGAGCAGGCGGCTGCTCGTTTACTCATCGAGGAAGGGCTGATTTTTGAAGATGAAGAACGCCGCCTGCGCCTCTACGAAGGACAAATTCGAGGAAAGTATCGCGTTTCCACAGCACTACTCAGGCGTTTGATTGATACGCACCTGCTACGTGCCGAGCCGACACCAAATAACGGCATTACCTTTGAGTTGAGCCATGATACGCTGGTCAAACCCATCCTACGTTCCAAGGCGCGTCGAAAGGAGGAGGAACACCTACGTCGCAAAGAAGCTCAGATCAAAAAGCGGCAAGAACTTACGTACAAAGAGCGAAAGCGGTGGTTTGTTACCATCATTGCCTCGGTGCTTTCTGTGGTTGGCGTGATCGGAATCGTCACAACGTTTTATTTCAAGAAACAAGCCTCAGAGCTTGATAAAGCCCTAAAAAATACAGAGCAAGAAAAGCGGCGAGCAGACAACGAACACCAGCAGTACATCAACTACAAGGATAGCCTAAACAAAACAAGTGTAGGACGACTTCGTACCAATTTACTGCTGTATCAGGATAGTCTCCGGAAGGCAAAGAATAGTCGGGATAGCATACAGATGACACTGGCGGATAACGTACTGGAGATGACCACCAAAGTAGCCGATATATCTCTCAATAGCAGTGTACTCAAAAAGGAGTTGGACAGGGAAAGAGAGAAAAATCGTGACTTAGAGTCGTTTAAAACTAAAATGGTGCGGCAGGTACAAAGCTTTGAAGACCTGGTGGAATATGCCGAACGGGCACCCTCACGGCAGCCACCGTGGTTTCGTGCATTAAAAAAGAACGTTTATGAGCCAATGGTCAAACTCACAGAAGAAGAGGAAGAACCATAAAATTATCTAAGCCTACGCTTACCAAAATAGGTAAGTTTTTTACACTTTTGCGGATCTTATGTTCCATGACTTCTACTCGAAGAACACATCACATGTACTACCCGCTTAACCTAAACGGTATCGAAGTTTTTCCCCTATTCGGTAACTTCTTGAAAGGACAACCCTACGTCTTTGATTTTTCATCGAGCAATCCCCAAACCTTAGCTTACAATTTAACGGACTTCAAGCAGTTTGATGCCATGATCTTTGCTGAGCTAAACAAATCGGCTTATCATTGGGGGGTTGGAAAGTACTTGGAAGAGCGAAAAAACATCCTACGAGGTTCTCCCAACATAATTGGAGAAGGGCGATACTACCACCTTGGCTTGGATATTATCGTACCTTTTAATACCTCAATGTTTGCCCCACTTAATGCCGAAGTCTTTAAAGTAGGCAAGGAGACCATACCGGGTAATTATGGCGGATACCTTATTTTGAAACACGAAACCCATGGGGTCACCTTTTACTCTTTGTACGGTCATCTGAAAACACCGCATTTGGTGAGTCCCGGCGAAAAAATTCGGGTAGGACAGGAGTTTGCCCGCATAGGAAAAGAAAGTGATAGCGGAGGTTGGTTTTGTCACGTCCACCTACAAATCCTTACCCAAGAGGCAATCAAGGATGGCTATGCAGACTGGGGATATATTTCACCTGCACTTATGCCAAAAGTGGAAAAGTACTTCCCTTCGCCCTACTTTTTATTTAAATATTAGATAGAAGAACGCCTTCCCGTCCGTAATTTTATTTTTTTGCTTTCCGTTTGAATGCCGCTGTTGTACCAAGAAGTCTAGCAAGGCGGTCAAGCTGCCCTTTGCTCCATGTTTTACGGTCGGGACGAAGGCAGGCAAGTTCATGGTAAACGATACGCTTACCCATTTTAGTGACTTCAAATATTCGTAAGGTGGGGACAAACTCTCGCCCTACTTTCTCGAGTCCATACCCAAAACCAACCCTTTTTAGCAGAACGGAACGCTTTACCCAACCCTCACGAAAGCCATACTTTCCGAAAAGTAACAGTTTTCCCGCCGCTGCATCCAGTCGTACTCGCAAAATCAACCGTGAGTTGTGATAGTGCCAAAGCTGCGAGGCAGGAAATAAAGCACCCAGAAATAGTAATACCAACAAGCTGCCACTTCCAAAAACGGAGCCTGGCGCACTCATCCAAATCAGCAATCCCACTAATAAACAAAGTCCAAAAATCCCGATTTGAAAAACCAGAGCCTCTCTCCGAATTTCCACGACATTGTCCGTAGTCGCCTCAAAAGTTTGGGCGGGTGGGGGCGGAGGGGTATGCGTACGGCGGCGCTTTGGTCGGGTAGAGGAAGGTGGGCTTTGGTACGAAAAGCCCATTTGATAGTCGTAAGCACTGCGTTTGATGGGATCAGAAAGCAGTTCAAAGGCCGCTTGAATTTGCTTGAACTTTTCTTCGTAATATTCAGGATTATCAGGATGTCGGTCAGGGTGGTAAGCCTTGACGAGTTGACGATGTGCCTGTTTTATTTCGCTCATACTAGCCGTAGGCGAAACGGCTAAAAGTTCGTAGTGGTTCATCAGAAAATTTGATCCATCAAGCGGAAAAGTAGTACATTTGTAAATCTAGGCACTGAGGGGAAACCCCATCAGAAATGATATTTTGTTAATAGTACGAGTAAAAAACGGTTTGGGTTTACGAAAAAAACGAAATCTTATTTTCTTACGCGACGTGCTGACGCTCACCCTGACGGCTTTTGGCGGACCACAAGCACACGTGGCACTGTACTTTCGTATTTTGGTCGAGAAGCGGGCTTACCTCACCGAAGCGGAACTAATCGAGCTTCACGCACTCTGTCAAATTCTTCCGGGGCCAACCTCCACGCAAACTATTACTGCTGTCGGGTTTAAGCGAGGTGGTCCCAACCTCGCCTTTTTGACTCTCCTAGTATGGGCTTTGCCCGCCGTCACACTGATGACGGCCTTTGGGATTACGGCGGGTTATTTCCAGAAATATGGACTTGATCTCAGTTTTACACGCTTTATACAGCCCATGGCGATCGGTTTTGTTAGCTATGCAGCCTATAAAATTTCCCGTAAGGTGGTTACTACCAAGACGGCATTTTTTTTAATGATTATGGCTGCTCTAGTTTCCTATTTTTATCGCGCTCCGTGGGGATTTCCGATTATCTTACTGGTTAGCGGACTGGTCTCAGGGCTTAAATTTAGGCAACAGAAGAAAGAGCAAAAGGAACAATTCCAGATCGAGTGGTCTAACTTTTTTTTATGGATTGGTGTGGCACTAGGTGCAGCCGTACTGGGTGGATTAACACAGTCGTTGCCTATCCGTTTGTTCGAGAACTTTTATCGAAACGGAAGCTTGATTTTTGGAGGTGGGCAGGTACTGATTCCCGTTTTGCTGACAGAGTTTGTGGAATTTAAAAACTACCTTAACGAAGAGCAGTTTTTATCAGGATACGCCATGGTACAGGCCGTACCAGGACCTGTTTTCTCGTTCAGTGCTTACGTAGGGGCTTTGGCTTTACCACAAAACTCAACGTTATTTAACTCTATTGGTGGCGGTATATTGGGCGGCTTAATTGCTTCGGCAGGAATTTTCTTACCAGGTACGTTCCTCATATTTTTCGTCATCCGCTTTTGGGATCAACTCAAACACTACCGACTCGTTCGAGCCTCGCTTGAGGGCATCAATGGCGCAAGCTCAGGACTCGTGATTACGGGCGCCATACTACTTGCCGAGCCTCTTGACCCTTCATATCTGAACTTTATACTAGGTATAGCCACCTTTTTGACCTTAATGTTTACCCGAATCCCGCCACCAGCTATCATTGGAACAGGGCTTTTATTAGGCTTTATCCTTTAATAATGTTAAATATAGGGTGCTCAATCAATTAACAACGTCAATACGGGAACTAAATTCCCCCACAGTATTGCACAAACCTAGCTGAAACTCTATCTTGCGCTTCAAATTAGTAAAATACATAGCTAACTTAGAACTAAACGAGAAATGTCAGAATTAAGAAACGGGCTTACCCGAATCGGCGTATTTTATGATGGTAATTACTTATTTCATGTAAATCACTACTATCGTTACGAACACGAAAAGCGTGCCCGCCTAGGTATTCGCGGTCTGCATCAGTTCATCAAATACAAGGTAAGCGAACTTGAAAAAGTTGACGCGGGACTTTGTCATATCGTAGATTCACATTACTTCCGAGGACGACTCAACGCAGAGGATGCACGCGACCAGCATCGTCTTTATCACGAACGCCAAATGGATGATTTACTCATGCAAGAGGGTGTTGTAACGCATTACCTTCCGCTCAAGACGCGAAATAACCGCTATGAAGAGAAAGGAATAGATGTATGCCTTGCTTTGGAGGCACTGGAACTAACTATCCTGAAACAGTTCAATATTGTCGTATTGGTCGCCTCAGACGGTGACTACGTACCCCTAATCCGAAAGCTAAACGCACAGGGTGCGCGTGTAATGGTACTCAGTTGGGACTTTTCGTATGTGACCGCATCGGGGCACGAGCGCGTCACGCGTACCTCGCAGGCTCTCCTAGAAGAGGTGGCTTACCCGATTCCAATGCACGAAATCATTGATAATCGCGTTAGGCGCAATGACCCAACGGTTAAAAATATGTTCGCTTACGAGCCTAGCGGAACGAGTGGATATAGCAGTGGATACCGCAGACCCTACAACTATAACAATGGTGCACACGGAAATAACGAAACGAGTAACCTCACACACGAGGATAACGAGCCAATAATCGTATCAACCGACGAAAATGGCGCAGAGCGGCGCATAAGAAGTTACATTTTAAGCGTCCTGAACGGGTTTGGCTTTATCGCATATCCACCCAACAACCTCTTCTTCCATCACACAGACCTCATGGGCGACTGTGAGTTCTCAGAGCTTCGGGAAGGCGACAAAGTGAGCTTTTCTATTGGAATCAATGATAAAGGGGAAAAAGTAGCCCGTAAAGTAGAAATTGTTGATGCCGACGACCAGAACGAGAACAACGAGGAAGAAGTAAACTACAACAGCTACGACTACGAAGAAGCTGAAGACGTTTACGACTACGAGTAAAGAATAGATTACGTGTTGTGCGTAGTCCGAACAGTTGAACATTTATACTTCATTTTTGTGGCTATCCGCCCAATGAGGTTTTACACGGTCTGGACTATGCGTAACCAAGAAAGACCGCTAGGAAGTTCATCCTCAACGGTCTTTCTTTTTTTTAGAAGCCACAAATATTAGCTTCCACAGCCAACACAGTCAATTTCTTGACTCATGGGCTTGATGCCTTTGAGCTTCATCTGGAGGTTATGAATCTTATCTCTGATTTTCATATCAGCGAACATATCTCCTGTCAACTTTTCTTCCAGAGTTTTAATTTCTTGTTCGAGGGCAGCAGTATCCATTTTATTCAGTGTGTTTGATTCCATAGGCAATTTACGTTTCCGTGAGTTGTATTCCAAATACAAACTTATCCTATCCGTTGAAAGCGTTTAACTTTAAGATCAATTACTGTACTTCTTTCGATAGCGTTTCAGATAATCCCGTGCTTTCTTGTGTACGTGGTCCTTGCGGTCAGCGTTGTCCTTTATTTTTTCGTAACAAACCTTTGCTTTTTCGTATTCGCCTTTCTTTTCGTGGTACGCGCCAAGATAATCCAAAGACAGTAAGTAATAGCCCGCCTCTTCCATGCCGATTTCCTCTGAAAACACCACCGAACGCTCAAAATATTCTTTTGCTAGCTCTTCCTTTTTGTTAAGTTTCCAGTTGATATACCCGAGATAGTAAGTCGCATACCGCCCCGAGAGTGCCTCGTAGCCGTATTGCGCACTATCGACCTTAGCAATCATATCCAAACTCACCTGTTCAAGTTGCTGTAAGCGTCCGGTCTGATATAAAATTCGGGCATAGTATCGCTGAATGTAAGGATTATTGGGATAAGCTTCGGTGAGCCGCTTCCCGATCATATATGATTTTTGGGGTTCCCCTTCTTGTGAATGAATTTTCATCAAAAAAATTTCGGCTTCTGTCCGTGCATAAAAGGCATTTCGACTCACCGTAACGAGCTGTTCTAAGCCTTTTTCTTTGTCTCCTTTCCTGAAAAACCAGAGTAACGGCTTCAGGTATTTGTAATTCTCGGGGATCCATATCGAGTAGTAGTTATACAACCCGTCACCAAAGAGAAGTTCTGGACTCAGGTCGCCGCGCCCCTCCGCAATTTCGAGATATTTCAAGGCACGCTTTCCCGAAAAGGCAGATTTTGTCCACTGCTTACGCTCGGCGAGTAATCGCCCTTCAAAGCCGTATGAACCCGCCAGAAAAAACGCCGCTTCAATATATTTTGGGCTGTTTTCAGGCTCTTGATCTAAAATTTTTTCGGCATAAAGAACAGAAGAGTCCATGTAAGCAAAAAAGCGGTCGTCGTACTGCATTCGAGTGTCGATATTAGGCGCAATACGCCACCAATAACTCAAACCCATCAAGAAATAGCCAATAGGGTGCTCAGGATAAGTCCGTTTGACGTAACGAAAAATACTTTCGGCGTAGTCAAAATCAAAGTTGTACATACTGTTAATCGCCTGTGTACACTCCCACTGAATCGCATCGGTTTGAATGAGCATTTCGACGCTATCCAAAGGGGGAAGCCCCGCAGTCTGAGCCTTTGTTGGTGTAGCGTGAGAGATAAAAAAAACTAGAAAAGCCATCAGAAAAAAACTTTTCCACAGAGTTGGTGTTGTTATAAATGATAATATATTCATAAACAAAAAGATTATGACTTCAACTTTAAGTGCTTTGGATAGTGGTGAGCTAAGAAGAATCGCGGAGATCCTAAAGTGTATCGCTCACCCGGCACGTCTTCGCGTAGTCGAAGTTCTTAACGAAAAAGAGCGACTAAACGTTACTGAACTCCGAAAATATACAGGATTGGAGCAGTCATTACTCTCGCATCACCTCATCAAAATGAAGGATAAGGGTGTTTTGGTCTCTGAGCGTCAGGGAAAAAACATTTTTTATGCCCTTACTGATACGAACATCACGAAAATTTTTGATTGTATGTCGAATTGTCAGTTAATTTGACACTTCCATAACGATTTCGAGATGCTTACATTTTTCAAAAATCTATTTTCGCGCGAAAAAAATTACGAAGACCTTACCCTAGACGAGTTTAAAGCTCGAATGAAAAAAGGGGCGAAAGAAGTGGTCATCTTAGACGTACGTTCGCAGGGAGAAGTAGCGCAGGGTAAAATTCGTGGGGCGCGAAATATTGACATTATGCGCCCTGACTTCAAAGAAAAAGTCAAACCACTTCCAAAGGATAAAACGTATCTTGTGTATTGTCGTAGCGGTCGGCGGAGTGCTAAAGCCTGCAGTACGCTGCACAAGCTAGGGTTTGACAAAGTCGCCAATCTTAAAGGGGGTTATTTGATCTGGGATGAATAATTTGAAGGCACTCCAAACAGAGAAAGAGAGACTAGCTCCGAGACAAAACCTCTGTGAAGTCGCCTTCATCCAAAAGTTCTCCCAGGTAAGTTGCATTGACGACATCTTTGTGTAACTCTACACGCAAAACCTGGGTATGCTTCTCATTCGAGTAGAAGGCCAACTTCCCATCAAAAATAGGGGTGTTACTCTCCTTGTCGAACTTCGTGGTGGAAACACTATTGGATCGAAAGAACGCTGTACCGTTTAAGGAAACTTGCGCGGGCAAGTCGGCCAGATTACCCTCGGCTTGTATGGTGAACGGCATAATTTTCTTCTCTTCAAGCAGCATCGGAGTTCCGCTGCCCTGAAAGAAAATAAGTGCTTCTGTGGTTCCGCCTACCATCCTGACAGCATGATAACTTTCCCCCGAAGTCGCATCGTACTGCCAGTGATTGCGTACCTCCATGCTCGTGTGCTTGAAATCAACCAAACTTCCGATACGAAGGTCGTATGCAGATCGCTCAAGCGGGTCCTGACTGGGCTTCTGTGTTTGTGGAGCACGATAAAGCTCCTGAGAGGTAGCTTTTTGCAGTGGCTTTTTATCGTATTCGCCATGAACGGCAAAATCTTTAATATCCAGAAAGTCCTCAATGAGTCGTTCGATGCGCTGTACATCCTCCACCTTCAAGGTAATTCCTTTGGGCAAAATGCGTTTGTCGTTTTCCTGATTATCCAAATAGCGCAAGACGTAGCTTTTTGACGTTCCGTTTTTACCTCGCGTAACGATCTCTTTCACATAAATTTGGTTGATTGCCTTTGCATCAAGTTCAATATCTCCCCCCAACCACGGAAGCGGGCGGTGTTTGATCGAGATCGTGGATTTAGTCACCCGCATGGTCGTTCGATTCAGAAAGCCTGTCAGTACGTAATAAGTCCCTCCTACACCAACGGCCACATGCAGAATCGGGAAGACCGCCATAATCCAGCCCGCCTCCAAGTGCTATGGCGTACCAGAAGACCAGAAATCCGTCCCAGGCAATAAAAAAAAACAGTAGGAAAAAGTGTACAAGTTGAAGCCAACGAAACGAAATTGTTAGTTCATGATCTTGTTCTTTGATATTTATACCTCCCATCATTTAGTCTTTTAACAATCCCAACTCACGCAAGCGTTCGTTCAAAAACTCGCCTGCGGTAATGTCTTCAAACTGCTTAGGGTTTTCCTCACTCACACAAGCCTCAAGGCACCCTAAGCTCACCTTAGACCGTGCGTGCATAAAGAACGGAATGGAGTAACGCGAAGTCCCGAGCTGCTCTTTAGGGGGATTCACGACGCGATGAATTGTTGATTTGAGGACTTTGTTGGTCAACCTTTCGAGCATATCCCCCACATTTACGACGACCTGATCGGGAAGTGCCGTCACGGGAATCCATTTACCGTCCAGCCGCTGTACCTGAAGTCCGTCCGCACTAGCTCCCATCAGTAAAGTGATCAGGTTGATATCTCCGTGGGCTGCCGCACGTACTGAACCATCTTCCACTTCGTCAGGATTAAGCGGGAAATAATGAATCGGGCGTAGGATGCTGTTCCCAAAACTCGCCTTGTCATCAAAATAATCTTCGGGGAGTTTCAAATATAGCGCGATAGCTCGCAATAGCTCAAGCCCTGCTTTTTCAAGTGTACGAAACGTCTCTACCATAGATTCCTCAAACTCAGGCACCTCTTCTGGGAAGATGTTTTGCGGATATTCCTTTAAAATAGGTACTTTTTGGGCTGTTTCCTCGGTAAACTCCTGCCCGATATGATAAAACTCTTTGAGGTCAGCCTTCGTGAACCCTTTTGCAGTCTCTTTGCCTTTACCCGTGTAGCCGCGCTGATAGTTGTGCTCAGGGAGTGCGTATTGCTGCTTTGTGTCCTCGGAAAGCTGAAAAAACGACTTCGTAGTATCATAAAGGCGCACGCGTTTTTCCTCGGAGAGTCCATGGTTTTTGATCGCCACAAAACCGATGTTAGAGAAGGCCGCACCTAAGTCCTGTACAAACTTTTGCTTTTGAGTCGCATCGCCAGCGGTAAAGTCAGCCAAGTCGAGGGACGGAATTTCGTCGTAGAGCATATTTTCACAGTTATTTTGTCAGAAATATAAGAAATCTAGTGCATTTTCCGTGATTCTGCGCCGTGTTTACTACTTTTTTATCCGCGCTAAATGCTTATCGGCTTCTAACAAAAAACGCCCGTCAAGTTGATGTTCGGCACGAAGCCGCTGAACGAAGTTGTATAGCACTCTTCCCTTAGCAAGATCAAAATGTATTTCGGTTTGTGCAGAAAGGTAGCGCAGGGCTTTAAAAAATTCGATACTTCGTTCATTATCACTACCGAAAGGAAAAGTTTCAGCCTTTTTGCCCTTGAATTTGATAGTAATCTTGAGTGCGTATCCGAATATTCCTCCCTCCTGAGTCTGATGGATACGAATTCTCGCTATTTAGCCCAAGCGATAATCTCGCTTTTTGGAGAGGAAACGATGAACGCGCAAGCCATTTTTAAATACTTCAATGTACCTGATTTTTCCTCTTTGGAGTACCGTCGAAGCGCCAAGCATAGCAGGGTATGAAAAAGCAGCGATAGGGAAGTCTGTGAAGAAAAAAGCATCCAAGACCCCCAAAGTGACTACGGAGATAACGAAAGAGAACAGGAAGTTTTTTCCCGTCATCTGCCATGTTTGTGTTGTTTTACCGAGTTTTCCGTCTAGCTCTCTCCACGCTAACGTAAGCGATTACTCTTTGGGGAAGTCGATTAATGTGTCCTGCTGCCCGCAATGCCCCCCCCGAGGTAATCCCAAGAGTCCGTTAAAAAAGCCGACTTGCAACTGGCACAAAATACAACGCGGTCACCCGCTTGAATAGCTTCCCCCGTAATAGGATCTCAACGATGCTGAGCTAAAAGGTCAGCATGATTATGTGAATCAACAATATGGGTATGTAGTGGCATGCTATACAAATCAACAAAAACCGCCGTTAATTTCATAATCCCGATTCTTATCCGTAATTTTGTTGCCTGATTTGTATCGGTGCAAGTCTGCGCGGGTACTTCATCGTAAACAGTTTAACATAAGAAATGGCAAGAACAGCTTATTTAACGCAAGAAATCAAAGACGAAATCTTTGAAAAATACGGAAAAGGAAAGAACGACACCGGTTCTACCGAAGGACAGATTGCTCTTTTTACGCACCGTATCAATTACCTGACAGATCACCTTAAAGCAAATAAGAAAGATCACGCTACTCGGCTGGGACTTCTTAAAATGGTAGGTAAACGTCGGCGTTTGCTAGACTATCTCAAAAAGAAAGATATTCTTAAGTATCGGGAGTTAATCGCAGAACTTGGCATCCGTAAGTAATCCGTACGATGGTCGAGTATTAACTTTCAAGCAGGGAGAACTTTTCAGGAGGCAGCCGCCCCTGAGAGGTACTCCCTTTTTATTTAGCGGAAAAACAGAAGAAGAAAAACGAAAAAAATACCCTAAATTATGCAACCAACTGCAGTTACGCAGACCATCACACTGGCTGACGGTCGCACAATCACCATCGAAACCGGAAAACTGGCTAAGCAAGCCGACGGCTCCGTCGTCGTCAAGATGGGAAAAACAATGATTCTGGCAACCGTCGTTTCCACACAAGGAGCGCGCGAAGGCGTTGGCTTTATGCCATTATCGGTCGATTATCAAGAAAAATTTGCCTCGGCAGGTAAAATCCCCGGTGGGTTTTTGAAGCGGGAGGCTCGTCTTTCGGAGCACGAAATTTTAATCTCTCGCCTCGTGGATCGCGCCCTGCGCCCCATGTTTCCAGACGATTATCGTGCGGATACCCAAGTAAATCTGAATCTTATTTCTGCCGACGACGAAGTTATGCCGGACGCACTGGCTGCACTCGCCGCCTCGGCCGCACTTGCAGTTTCAGACATCCCGTTCAACGGACCGATTTCGGAGGTGCGCGTGGTGAAACACGGCGAAGATTACCTCGTTAATCCCACACCCAGCGTTATCGAAGAGGCAACGCTGAATATTATCGTGGCAGGAACGCTCGAAAATATCCTCATGGTAGAAGGCGAGATGAAGGACGCACAAGAAGAGGAAATGATCGAAGCCATCAAAACGGCACACGAAGCCATCAAACTTCAATGTGAGGCACAGCAAGAACTCGTCAAAAAAGTCGGATCCGAAACAAAACGTGAGTACGACCACGAAGCCAACGACGAAGAACTGAAAGAGAAAGTCTTTGCTGACCTTTATGACAAGGTATATCAGTCCATCGGAAATACTAGCAACAATAAAAACGAGCGCAAAGAGGAGTTTCAGCGCATCAAAGAGGAGTACATTGAATCGTTTCCGGAAGACCATGAGTACGATCTTGCGTTAGTTTCTAGGTATTTTGGCAAACTCAAAAAGAAAGCTTCTCGAGACTGGACACTCAACGCTGGCGTTCGCATTGACGGGCGGCAATACGACGAGGTACGTACCATCTGGATGGAACTCGATTACCTACCAGCAGCACACGGCTCGGCGGTATTTACACGCGGCGAAACGCAGTCTTTGACGACTGTCACGCTCGGTACCAAAATGGACGAGCAGCTTATTGATGGAGCCATGATCTCGGGAACAAACAAGTACCTTTTGCACTATAATTTTCCCGGTTTCTCTACCGGCGAAGTAAAACCAAACCGTGGTCCTGCGCGTCGTGAGATCGGACACGGTAACTTGGCACTTCGCGCCCTCAAGCACGTGTTACCTAACCCAGAAGATTACCCGTACACGATTCGTATCGTTTCGGACATCTTGGAATCGAATGGTTCCTCTTCGATGGCTACCGTTTGTGCTGGATCCCTTGCGCTTATGGATGCAGGTGTACCGACCAAAGCGGGCGTTTCGGGTATCGCAATGGGTATGATTGCTGATCCTGAAACAGGAAAATATGCAATTTTGTCCGACATACTGGGCGACGAAGATCACCTCGGTGATATGGACTTTAAAGTAACGGGTACCGCAGAGGGCTTGACGGCTTGTCAGATGGACATCAAAATTGACGGACTTTCGTATGACATCCTTGCCGAGGCACTAGAGCAGGCCAAGAAAGGTCGTCATCATATCCTTGGCTTGATGAATGAGACCATCCCGAAAGCCAACGAAGACTACAAAGCACATACGCCACGCTCCTTCACGGTTCGTATTCCAAAGGATACGATTGGTGCCGTGATCGGACCCGGTGGTAAGATCATTCAAGAGATTCAGGCAAAAACAGAAACTACCCTCGTTGTGGAAGAGGTTGCTGAACATGGCTTAGTAAACATCTTCTCGCCAGACAAAGATAAGTTGGATGCTGCCGTTGCTTGGGTCAACGAGATTATCGCCGAGCCAGAAGTAGGTAAGGTTTACGAGGGTGTCGTGAAGTCTATCAAGGACTTTGGTGCCTTTGTAGAGTTTATGAAAGGTAAAGAAGGCTTGCTTCACATTTCTGAAATCAAATGGGAGCATGTCAAATCCATGGAAGGGATCATGGAAGAGGGCGAAGAAATCCAAGTGAAACTGACAGAGGTGGATCCCAAATCAGGGAAATTCCGTCTTTCACGTAAGGCATTGTTACCAAAGCCAGAGGGTTACGAAGAACGTCCACCACGAGGTGGGGGCGACCGTCGCGGCGGCGGAAGAGGCCGTGGGGATCGTCGGGATCGGGGGCCACGTCGGGACAGATAAAAATTATTCCGTCCGCCTTTTGACCAACCACTAAAAAAGCTCCTCAGGGAAATCTAAGATCCTTGAGGAGCTTTTTTACGCAAATATCTTTTTTGCCTCATCCCAACCGTCTCCAAAGGGAGAAGGAGTTACTCGTGCGTAGCATGAGTTTTTTATCGAAAATGCCTATCTTTGTGAGTAATTCTCCTCAAAACTAAGGCTTATGTTTATTCGGTTAATTCGTGCAGCTTGGATACTCTTTACCACAGGGATGCTATTTTTATTCTTCTGGAGCTTTGGAGTGATGTACGATTACTTCGGATGGTTTGGCAGAATGCCCGACCTCCAAGAACTCGAAAACCCACGTACAGAGCTAGCCTCCGAACTGCGCTCGGCAGACGGTAAACTGCTCGGGAAATACTTCTACGAAAACCGAACGCCCATCAAGTACGAGGACATCTCCTCTAACATGATTGACGCACTGCTGGCCACCGAAGATGTCCGCTTTCATCAGCATTCAGGCATCGACCTTATCAGTACGGGGCGTGTCATTAAGGGACTGATTACTTTTAACCGTCAGGGTGGTGGGAGTACGCTCTCGCAGCAGCTTGCCAAGAACCTTTTCCGTACGCGACAAGGGCGTTTCGATGGAAAGTTGGTACGCGTAGAGAATGGAGAAAGGCAGGGGAAACTTAAATATTATCTTGACCTCTTGATTACCAAAACTAAAGAGTGGATCCTTGCCATTCGCATCGAACGATCTTTTACCAAAGAGGAGATCATCACCATGTACCTCAACACGGTGGACTTTGGACGGAATTACTTTGGGATTAAAGTCGCGGCGCAAAAGTACTTTGGGGTTTCGCCCAGCGAGTTGTCGCTTGAGCAGGCAGCCGTCTTGGTCGGTATGCTCAAAGCACCGACCCACTACAACCCCATCGCTAACCCTGACAACTCAAAGCGCCGTCGGAACGTCGTTTTTTCTCAAATGATGCGGTACGATTACATCTCTAAAGCAGATTTTGACTCGCTTAAAATGCTTCCCTTAGTGATAGCAGAAAACATTGGTTCTATCGCTGAAGAGCATAACGAGGGGCAAGCGGCTTATTTCCGTACCATTGCCCGAAACTTTTTGGTAAGATGGGGACGAGAAAATGGCTATGATATTTTTAGTGATGGACTAATTATTTACACTACCCTGGACTCAAAAATGCAAGCGCACGCGGAGGCGGCCATGCGTAAGCACATGAAAAAAACACAAAATATTTTTATCAAACACCTCAACGGACGTAAGCCGTGGATTGACAAAGATTATAGGGTGATTCCCGATTATCTCGAAACCGAAATCAAAGGTACCGAACGCCACCGCCGACTTAAAAAGCTTTACGGTGCAGATAAGCAGAGCATTGATAAGATCTTAAATAAAAAAGTCAACATGACGGTCTTTGACTGGAACGCGCCCGGTTATGAGAAGGATACCCTGATGAGTCCCATGGATTCACTCTCCCATTATAAGCACTTTTTGCACTTTGGCATGATGGCTATGGAGCCGCAGAGTGGTCATATTAAAGCATGGGTTGGCGGAATTAACCACAAATACTTTCAGTTCGATAACGTGACGAGCTACCGTCAGCCAGGTTCTACCTTTAAGCCGATTGTTTATGCGACCGCTATTGACGAGCGTGAGTTCCACCCTTGCTTTGAGGTAGTCGATGCGCCAATCACGATTCAGCTCGAATCAGGCGGTTCTTGGACACCCAAAAACTCCGATGGGTACTCGGGAGAAACTTTTACCCTTCGTCAAGCTATGGCGCGTTCCATCAACACGATTGCCGCCTACTTGATGCGTGAGGTCGGTACTAAACGCGTAGTAGAGCACGCCAGAGATATGGGAGTAACCAGTCCGTTCTTAGAAGAAGTGCCTTCTTTGGCCCTAGGTACAAGCCCTGTAAACATCAAGGAGATGGTGGGGGCATACGGGGCGTTTATCAACCTCGGCACATGGCGTGAACCCATATTCATTACCAAAATCACGGATCGCAATGGACGTGTAATTCAAGAGTTCTTCCCCAAAACCCGTGAGGTACTTAGCGAAGAAGATGCGGCAATTATGCTGCACATGCTCAAGGGTGGCTTAGAAGAGTCGGGCGGAACCTCGCGGGGGTTATTTCGCTATGATTTCATCAAAGGTAATGACGTAGGTGGCAAAACGGGTACGACACAAAATAACATGGATGGCTGGTACATGGGCATCACGCGTGACTTAGTAGTCGGTGTTCGTGTGGGAGGAGAGGATACACAGGTACACTTCCGTAGTACTGCGTATGGGCAAGGGGCAAGATCCGCCATGCCTGCTTATGGTATTTTTATGGATCAAATCTATGCGGATGAAGCCCTTGGCATGAAGAAAGGTAAATTTCCTAAGCCTGCTCAAAAAATCAATGTTGAATTGGATTGCAGTAAATACCGCGCTGGAAACTCGGCTAGTCAGGGGGGCGAGGACTTTGAAGAGGTCTATCAGTTAAATCGCCCGCAAGAAACGCCAGATATGTACTAATTTCCAGAAATCTCCAGAAGTCGTTGATGTATTCTCAGAACCTGTGGAATCACCCTACACTGTCCGCTGTTCTCGATCAAGAAATCAGCATTGGCAGCTTTGATTTCTTGCGGCATCTGTTTTTTGAGAATTGCTTCCACTTGTGTACGGTCACGGTGCGCGTCCCGAGCCAACACACGCGAGATGCGCAGCGCATCAAGTGCCGTCACTACGATCACTTTATCTAGGTCTTTATAGCTTCCCGCCTCAAACAGTAAGGCTGCTTCTTTTAGTACGTAAGGTGCGTCTTTGTGCTGTTTCACCCATTCCATAAAATCCTCGGCTACGGCAGGATGTACCCAGCTTTCAAGCATTTTCGCTCTCTGCGGGTCCTCAAATATCTGCTTGGCAAGGTAAGCACGATTGAGTACGCCACTTTCATCATATGACGCTTCCCCAAAGTGTGTTTTTACGTTACTGACAATGCTCGGTTTGTTAGCCGTGAGCCACTTGGCACGGTCATCAGCCAGATAAATGGGTGCGCCAAGCTGCTTAAAAACAGTTGCCACCGTGCTCTTTCCCGCGCCAATACCGCCCGTAATACCGATTAACTGAGGTGTTTTATTCATGGTATATAATCAACAATGCAGGTTGAAGGAGAAAGCGTGGGTTCAAGATAAATATTGGGTAAAGAAGATAAGCGTAAGGGTAAAATTGAGTCCGTCGCTTGTAGATTTTTGAGATCTGCGATAGCAAAAATTGTATCAGGGAAAGGTATTAATTCATTCGTGCGCTGGACGTAATACGATAGCATAACGGTTGAGTCACGGAGTGTAGTTTTATTTTTCTCTGGAGCGTTTTGGGAGAGGACTTGTATAAGCTGCTGTTGCCGTAAGAAGAGGTCGGCTCCAAAGGAAACGTTAATTTTATTTGGCGAAAAGCTAACCAACCCATTATTAAGTTTAGGTTCAATGTAATTACGCAAGGTGAGCCACTCGTCGTAGTTATCATCAATATTCTTTTTAGGAATGCGCAAAAACAGTGTATCGGGAATTTGGTTTTTTAGTATGCTCGGATAGGTTACCAGAATACTATCTACGGAGCGAGAGATCTTTGTCACCAAGCGGTAGTTTTCTTCCAACAAAAGCTTTTTTTCGTCCACCCACAAAGGTATTTTTTCAGTAATAAGCGTGTCAAACTTAAAGTAAAGAGAATCTTCTCGCGTATCCAATACCCGAACATGAGAGAGGTGCTCGCTGACCTGCACTCGGATTTCATTAAAGCTAACGGACTCTTTCTTGAGTGGCTGATCGAGCAAAAGCTCAAAAGCGCGAACGTCTATACCAAATTTAAGCTTCATTAAGTCCCAGCCATTGCCCTCTACGATCAACCCTAGCTGATCCTGTGGCGGCTGAAAAGCAACCACGCCAGCCTCTTGATGCGTTATTTGGATGGGAAGATCAACCTGAGCTACATAATCTCCCCGGTTGAGCGCGTCAAAAAGCCAGATGAAGGCCGCAAAAAGTAGTGACCCCACTACTGCCCACCAATCAACTTTTTTAAGCCTATCAAAAAAACGTAGCACAACGGGTTTTTAGTTTCATTAAAGTCTTTGCTAATTTAGCAAATATGTACGCATTCCAAGAGCAACTAAAAAACTATCTGTACGATCACCGAGAGTCCGTCTTGGGTGTAGTTACACGCCTATCGTTGCTTAACTCCCTGATTACAGTAGGGTTACTGCTCTGGAGATTTGGTTTTTTGCTGACCCCAGAAGAGACTACTGAGATGTTTCGCTATCTCAGCTTCACCTTTGGCGGTTTTGTCGCTGTCTTTGTGGTGCGTTGGTTTTTCTCTTATCGATGGATTAGTTTCTTAAAAGAGAATATTTTTGAAAGCTTCTTGATTGGAATCTTGGTGATCCACGAAATCATCAAAATTGTCTTTGATTACAACCTCACCCTTGAGCTAATTAGCTTGACTAGCCAACACACCAATTTTTTTAGCCAAGATGACGACTTACTTAACGAGCGTTATGCGCTGAGTGTTTTTGCCTTTTTATTAATCGGTTTGGAGTTCACGAAAGCCTCCACGCAGCTAGTCGAGATCAACATCAAGCCTTCAACGACCTTTTTACTAAGTTTTATCCTTTTGATTTTGGGCGGTGCTGGATTACTCATGCTTCCAGCCATGACCGTAGCGGAGGAGGAGATTAACTTTTTGGACGCGCTCTTTACCTCCGTAAGTGCCTCTTGTGTAACGGGGCTGAGCGTCAAAAATACAGCGGAGGTATTTACGGTTAAGGGGCAGCTCGTGATCATGTTTTTGATCCAGTTAGGGGGGATCGGAATTGTCTCTTTTGCCACTTTTTTTGCCACCTTTCTGGCTAAGGGTGTGGGGTTACGTCATCAGTCCATCATTCAGGACTACCTGAGCAGTGAAAGCTTGGTCTCGGCAACGGGCTTACTCCGAAAGGTCGTCTTTATTACGCTGATTATTGAGCTTTTGGGCGCAATCGCCATTTATCTCAGTTGGGAACCTGAGCTTTTGGGACGACAGTTTGACAGCATTGGGCAGAAGATCTTTTACTGTGTCTTTCACTCTATCTCTGCTTTTTGTAATGGCGGATTCAGTTTATTTAGTGACGGATTGGCAGATAAAGACTATAAAGTTTATGAGATGTACGGCGTACACTTCGTCGTCGCCATCATTATCGTGTTGGGAAGTATCGGCTTTACAACGATAGAAAACATATTTTCGCTCAAAACACTGCGTAACCTCTTTAATAAACCATGGCGCTACTGGGAGCTAGGTACACGCGTAGCTGTCGGTGTGACCCTCTGGCTAATCGTTATCGGGACTGTCGGATTTATGATCTTGGAATATAACAACCTCTCCGAAAAAACTATTTTGGAATCCTTTATTACCTCTCTTTTTCAGTCCATCACGACCCGAACCGCAGGTTTTAACACCGTTCCTATGGATATTGGAGGGGAAGGGCTAAAGCCTGCTACGGTGATTTTATTTATTGTTTTGATGTTTATTGGAGCCGCACCTGGCTCTACGGGAGGGGGAATCAAGGTGACGACCTTTCTACTCATTTTACTTTCTTCAATAGCAAATATCAAACGCCAAGAGCGCGTCGAGATTTTTCGCAGAGCCATCAACCAAGAGTCGATCTATAAGGCATTTTCAATCTTTATGTTTGCCATTGCCTATAACGTCATTGCCATCTTTTTACTTTCGATTACTGAGCCGGGGCAAGACATTCTCAAACTTACCTTTGAACAGGTTTCTGCGTTCGCCACCGTAGGTTTGAGCCTTAACTTGACGGGCGAGCTTTCTGATATGGGGAAATGTATCATTATCGTCTCCATGTATCTAGGTCGTGTAGGAACCCTAACGCTTGCACTTGCTTTGAGCGACTCCGTAGTGACGAACTCTTACCGCTACCCCGAGAGTCACCTAATGGTAGGCTAGTACTTTCTGCATGTGATTACTTGATACGCATGGACTGATAAAGCGGTTGGGCATCTTCCAGAACCTGAGGAAGAGGTAACGATAATTTTAACTGCTGCTCATTAATTTCTTGGTATGCTTCGTTCTCAAACTTTCGTATCCTGCCATTGGTCTCAAACTCGAAGCTAAATTGCGCGTTCGCTAGCAACTCCTCTCGGATTTTTTGGCTCTGCCGGACAGCAACGTCGGGCTGCTCAGGGCGAATGTTATTTACCAAGCTAGAAAAAGGAAAAACCCCTGCTCGAACCAACCTCCTCTTTTCTATACTAAAATAAACGGCGGGCTGGTCTGTATTTGCCAAATGGTTCAGTGCCTGATTTAGTGTGCGGATGCTCTGATAGTTAAACTTGAAGCCAAACTGATAATTTGATCTATCAAAAATAGGTTTTGCCTCCGAGATACCTTCAAGTTCGTTGAGCTGCGCTGCACCATCCCTGAAGGCCTGCTTCAGTTCCTTTGCGTAGGTAGCTCGTTGGATACTATCGGGCTGGTTTTTGGTAGAGTCATTCAAAATACCTTTGGAGGTCAAAAGACTTAACTGAATTTCGTAGGATCCAGAACCATCGTTCTCGTCGTAGTACATCTTTTCGTGCCATTCAAAGCAGCTTGTAAGCCCCAAGAAGGTAGAAAATAGGAACAGGCGTAAAAAATAAGTCATCTACTTGCTCTGATCTTTACCAATATTTTTATTGATCTGACGATCACTAATTCGATTGAGCACCTTTATTTCTTTGAGCAGCCCTTCGTAAGACTCTAGCAGTTCTTCGTATGCTGCCCAAAGTTCATCCTCCGAGAGGGCTTTAGTGTCAAGTGTCTTACGCACTTCTTTGATTCGGTTTTCTTCGTTTTGGTACATGAGCATTGGTGGGGAATACCAAGTTAATGGGAAATACTGTTAAGAGTAAATGTACAAAAGAATTTCTGAATCCTTCAAGTTACCAGATGGAATCTTCGATACACAAGCATATAACGTGAGTAAAAAAAGTCCTAAAAACTAAAATTTCTTATTTTCTTATCTTAGATTAACAATTACAAAATATAAATTTTGGCGAAGATTCTGTTACATTAGCACACAATTACATCTTTAATACCCCCTATGAAGCTTACCGTTGCCCTCCTCCTCTTATTTTTTAGCATTTTGACATACGGACAGACCCGCCAATGCGGTGCCATCTCCACACATCAAAACGGGCAGCCAGGAAGCCCCGCATTTGAAAATTTTATACAGCAAAAATTACTCGAACGCCGCCAAAACCGCCAGTCCGAAATCGAAGCAACCTATCGCATTCCTGTAATTGTTCACGTGATCCACAATGGAGAACCCGTGGGTGAGGGGACAAATATCTCTGCCGCACAGGTATATTCTCAAATCGAAGTACTCAACGAGGACTTTTCGCGCACCAATCCTGACGCAGGTAATACACGAGGTGCATTTGCAGGCGTAGTCGCGGGCCTTGATATTGAATTTGTACCTGCCACCATTGCCCCTGACGGATTTCCGCTAGAAGAGCCAGGTATTGATCGTGTACGCGGCTCACAGGCACAATGGACAAACCAACAGACCTTAACTTCGCTGCGCCCCCAAACAATCTGGAATCCAGACTTATACTTTAACATCTGGACACTCGATTATGTCGATCCTTTTCTTGGCTTTGCACAGTTTCCTTCCCCCCCCTCAGGCTTAGAAGGGCTAGATGGAGAAACTGACCCCCCAAGCACTGCCGGCGTAGCCGTTGACTTCGATAACTTTGGTGCAGTATCCAAGGTGATTACACCGCAACTTCAGGAAGGCGAGCCGTACAACGAAGGAAGAACGCTCACTCATGAGGTTGGTCATTTTCTGGGTCTGATTCATATCTGGGGAGATGGTGGCTGTGCAGTAGACGACTTTTGTGAAGATACGCCTTCCTCGGACTCTCCAAACTTCCGATGCGAGGGTGACGAAGAGCCTTTCAAATGCGGAAACCTAGATATGTTTGAAAATTACATGGACTATACGCGCGATGTCTGCATGAATGCCTTTACGCAGGATCAGGTGGATCGAATGATCATCGTACTCGAAAACTCCCCCAGAAGACGATCCTTATTGAACTCTCCCACCGCCAATCCCATCAATGAGGGCTTATTTGCTGATTTTGAGGCAGACCGTAGAACCGTCTGTGCGGGGCAGGGCGTGGCTTTTTTAGATGTTTCTCAGGCATTTAATACGGCTCCCGTACAAATCTGGAATTGGACGTTTGAAGGAGGAGACCCCGAGACCTCTGAATCACCCGCTCCTTTTGTGGAATATTTAAACGCGGGAACGTACGACGTAAGCCTTTACGTAGAAGATATTCTTGAAAACAGCCAGCGTAACCGAGAAGATTACATTACCGTTATTGATGTTAGCCAAGCGGCTTCTATGCCGTACCGTGAAGATTTTGAGGGAGATTTTTTTGGTAACGGCTGGACACAATCGGATGACACGTGGCAAGACCGAAACACGAGTGGTAATGAGGGCACACAAGCGATAACTGCCAGAAACGCCGTGCGGGATTTGCGCTCTCAGGAGGGAGAACTGATTTCACCGATCATCGAACTTACCGATGACGAGTTCATAGCGATTACTTTTGAAGTGGCTTATGCCACTGATGGAAACGAAGCAGGAGAAGGACTAGCGGTCTTTGTCTCTGATGACTGTACGGGAACACGAACGGAAGTTTACAGAAAAACAGATAGCCAACTTGCCACAACGACAACCACAGGTAGCTTTGCACCAAGCCAAGCCAGCGACTGGCGGACGGAAACTATCCTGTTGGCAAGAAGTGACTTTTCTGGGGATCACCTCCAAGTCATTTTTCAAAATGTAGCAGCAAGGGTAAATAACCTCTACATTGACAACCTTACCGTTGAGGCGACAGAGGTGAGTGCCCCCATAGCCGACTTTCAGGCAGATTACACAACACTCCTGACGGGAGAATCAACTTTTTTCCGTGATCAAAGTACAAATATTGCCACAAGCTTTAACTGGACGTTTGAAAATGCACAGCCTGGTAGTTCACAGGAGCAAAACCCTTTTGTCATCTATGAGGCTGCTGGTAGCTATGAGGCTTCGCTGACTGTTTCTAACCCAGCAGGCACAAGCACAGAAACGAAAACAAACTATATTTCGGTGGTACGCGGAACAAAGCTGGATGTCTTAGAGAACGCACGCCTGAGTGCCGAGACGAGTGCAGGAGAGCGTGTTGCGGGCCCTAACGCCAATGGCGACTTAGCCAAAGCCGAGCTTTTTACGAACGTAAATCTTTATGAAACGCTTTTCGGTGCAGATATTTTCTTTGGAGATGTCGTAGCCACTGAGGGAGGAAGTGCCACTCTGAGAGCATGGGCAGTAGATGATGAAACGGGCGCACCCGGTGAGCTATTGGCAAGCCAACCCCTGACTTTTGCTCAAATTGCTGAATATACAGAACGAAACCAGGTTGTACGCATCGTATTTGATACCCCAGCCCAAAACCCGCCAAGTAATTTCTTTATTGGACTTGAGTTTGACTACACGACCAACGACGCAGCTTCC
>CAZNAK010000004.1:0-14653 GCA_964570645.1 uncultured Cytophagales bacterium
CGAAACTCCGCCCAATTTTGCCCCCTGTCTGCGGGGGTGTTGATCATGACGAACCAGTTTTCGTGTCTTTCGGGAGCGTCCTGAGGGCAGTGCTTTTTGCTGACAAAAAGATAAACCGTCGGGTCGTGATAAGGCGATTTAGCTTCAAATAAAGCCTTGAACTCGGCGGCATAGTCCTCCGAGAAGAAAATATTATGCAGGTCTAGCTCAGGGTACTCGCCTTGCAGCGCCCAATAAAAAATCAGCCCTGAACTTGACTGTGGCTGCCGCAGAGTACGTTTGGGCGCATTGGCTTCGGGCATCAATTTCTGGTAGGTATTGACGACATCCATGTTGCTGACTACTCGATCAAAATCGTACTTCTCGCCATTGACGAGTACACCTTTTACCTCGTTTTTCGCGCCCAGAAGAATCCGTGATACCTGACTTTTACGCTCAATCCGAACGCCAAGCTCTTCGGCTAAGGCTGTCAAGCTGCGGACGATGGAGTACATTCCCTCGTCAGGGAAAAACGCGCCTAAGTTGTGTTCTAGGTGAGCAATAATATTTAGTGTGGCAGGAGCTTGATAGGGGTCTGAGCCGTTGTAAGTGGCATAACGATTAAAAAGCTGTATCGCTTTCGGGGATTTGAACCTGCGCGTGTTGGCCTCGTGCATCGTGCTAAAAGCATCCAATTTGTGGGCATTGAGGATGCCACGGAGGGCTTTTTTACTCAAATAAGTATCCGCTTTGTGGAGCGAGCGATGCAAAAAGAGGTCTGCTGTGAGGTCGTAGAGCGTTTTTCCGTGCGCGAGGAACTGCTGAATCGCTTTTCGGTCTTCGCCTGTTTGTTGGGCGAGTTCTTCGGTAAATTTTTCGGGATCAGCGTAAGCGATGACGCGCGTTTTGTCCTCCCAAAAATACTGTGTGATGGTCGGAAGTGGGCGATAGGGCAAGTAATCACCCGCATTCTTGCCCGCCAGCGCAAAGAGTTCCTCCACTAACTCGGGCAGGGTAAATAGGGAAGGTCCCATATCAAAGCGAAAATCCTTCCAACGCAACTCCGCGATTTTTCCGCCCGTCACCTCACGGCTTTCAAAAATAGTTACTTTATGTCCCTTCAAACGAAGTCGGATTGCGAGGGCAAGCCCCGCAATTCCTGCACCAACGATAGCAGTCTTCATGTGCTTAGAACTTGCGTGTAGTGGATTAGTTTTGATTAGCCGAAAATAGAGGCGGTATCATGTTGTCTGTGAGGACACAGACAAAGGGATTTATCCACTCGCTTAGTTTGGCGTAGAACGCTCGTAAGCAAAGCCGCCCCCTTTGTTCCGACTCCACGAGGTGAATTTTACGCTCAAATAAATATTATCCTCTTCAAGGAACATGACCAAATCCTTACCCACCACATTCTGAGGGTTTCCTACTGCGGTTCGGAACGGTTCAAAGTTCAACTGCTCGACCTGAGCGAGCGTTCCTTCGGCCCAGAGCGTTCCAGCAGGACTTGAATCCTTACTTGCCCCAGACTCGGATCGGATATTAAAGATTTGTCCTCCATTATTTCCGCGCGTAATCCACACGTTATCCGTCAGACGGTCTTGATTTGCCTCCAGCTCTGGATTTTCTCCATTTCCCTTCGTGAAGGTCAAGGTTGCGCCTTCCCAGATCGTGGCAGTACTTTCCTCTTCTTCTTCCTCCGTTGGCGGATTTGTGGGTGTTACCTCTTCGTCGTCGGTCGGCGAGCAGGCAGCAAAACAGAAACTGAGTAGTAGAAGAAACAAAAATTTTAAGCGCATCTTCATATTTAATTATATTACGTTGAATGAAAAAACACCTTTCGAGAAGATTAGTTTATGAAGCAGTAAAACTTTCATTCAATATCTTTTATTTATGTCAAACCTGCCTACTCCACTGGCGACTAACACCCTCATCCGTAGTCGTCGGTCCGTCTTCCCCGCTCAACTATCCGATAAAGCGGTTCCTGATGAAATCGTAAAGGAGATCTTGGAAAATGCTACTTGGGCACCCACACACCGAAAGACCGAACCTTGGCGTTTTTTCGTTTTTTCAGGAGCGAGCCGCCAAGAGTTAGCCGAGGCACAGAGTAATATCTACAAAGAACATACGCCAGCCGATAAATTTGACGAAAACAAGTACCAAAAGCTCCTCAAAAAGCCACTCCAGGCCTCACACATCATCGCCATCTGCATGAAGCGCGATGCCAAAGAGCGTGTGCCTGAATGGGAAGAGGTGGCCGCCGTTGCCTGTGCGGTTCAAAATATTTATTTGAGCGTAACTGCCTACGGGCTAGGAGGGTACTGGGGAAGCGGAGGCATCACGAGCTACGAAGAAACCAAAGAACTATTTGGTTTAGGACAGGCAGATCGTGTCCTTGGATTTTTCTACCTGGGATACCCGGCAAAGGCATCCCCTGCGGGAGTGCGCGGCTCCATCGAAGAAAAGGTCACCTGGGTGTAGGTAGCTTTTTCGGCTCAAATTCCCGTTCTTCGCCCCAAAAACAACGATGAACTACGCCGAACTTGTTACTGCTATCCGTCGCCAAAAGTCTTTTCTTTGTGTTGGGCTGGATACTGACCCGAGTCGTTTACCCGACGCGGTGCAAAATACCCCTGACCCTGTTTTATACTTCAATGGAGCGATTATCTCAGCTACGAAAGACTTCTGTGTCGCTTACAAGGTCAATACAGCCTTTTATGAAGCACAGGGTGAGCTAGGCTGGCAACGGCTCAAAAAGACTTGTGAACTAATCCCTGATACTCATTTCTGTATTCTGGATGCCAAGCGTGGCGACATTGGAAATACCTCTACACAATATGCCAAAGCCTTTGATAAAATGGGCGATGCGGTTACGGTCGCACCTTACATGGGAGAGGACTCGGTGGTTCCGTTCCTTAAAAACTCGAATCTATGGGTAATTTTACTTGCCCTCACCTCAAACCAAGGCAGCCGAGACTTTCAACTTCAACGCTTGGAATCAGGTGCGTTTGTCTTTGAGCAGGTGTTAAAAACCGCGCAAACATGGGCCGATGAAAGCCGTTTGATGTTTGTTGTGGGAGCTACTCAGACCGACTACCTCACGAAAGTTCGTGCGCTGGCACCCAGAAGTTTTCTGCTCGTACCAGGGGTAGGCAAGCAAGGGGGAAGTTTGGAAGAAGTCATCCGTGTAGGGAAAACGGAGGATATTGGGTTACTCATTAACTCCTCTCGAAGCATTATTTATGCCTCCTCGGAAGCAGATTTTGCAGAGGCCGCAGGACGTGAGGCAGAAAAGGTGCAACGGGTGATGATGGAGTACTTAGTCTGATTCATTTGAGCCAGTAGAAAACGAAAAGCCGCCTTCCTTTTTACTTTTCAGGAAGGCGGCTTAGCTTTAGCTAGAAAAAGGCATTTTTTACAACCCCTTATTCGTCATACGTTTACGCTCATGCTCTTGGAGGTGGATCTTACGCATTCGTATCGTGGAAGGCGTAATCTCTACGTATTCATCTTTTTGGATGTATTCGAGTGCCTCTTCGAGCGAAAATTCTTTCTTAGGAGCAAGTTTGGTGTTTTTATCCGATCCCGCAGCCCGCATGTTGGTCAGTTTTTTTCCTTTCTGAACGTTGACAACCAAATCGTTTCCGCGTGTGTTTTCCCCAATGACCTGCCCTGTATAGAGTTCCTCGCCCGGTCCGACAAAGAATACGCCACGATCTTGGAGTTTATCCAATGAATACGGCGTACACGGACCGTTTTCCATCGAAATCAGTGAGCCGTTAATCCGCGTCGGAAGGTCTCCCCTGAAAGGCTGATATTCTTTGAAGCGATGATTCATGATGCCCTCGCCCTGCGTTGCCGTGAGGATGTTATTACGAAGCCCAATCAGTCCACGCGATGGAATTTCAAACTCTAAATGCTGCAAATCACCCTTGGTTTCCATGATGAGGAGTTGCCCTTTCCGCTGCGTGACAAGCTCAATGGCTTTTCCTGCCGTTTCTTCGGGTACGTCAATGACCAACGTTTCGACAGGCTCATGCCGCTGCCCGTCAATATCCTTGAATAGAACCTGTGGTTGCCCGACCTGTAATTCATATCCTTCACGACGCATCGTTTCGATAAGTACTGCCAAGTGCAAAATTCCACGCCCATACACCAAAAACTTATCTTCGGAATCGGTTTCCTCTACGCGCAAGGCCAGGTTTTTCTCTGTCTCACGGATCAAACGGTCTCGTAAGTGGCGCGAGGTGACAAATTTCCCTTCTTTTCCAAAAAACGGCGAGTTGTTGATCGTGAACAACATACTCATTGTAGGTTCTTCGATAGCAATACGCGGCAAGGGTTGCGGGTTCTCAAGATCAGTAAGTGTATCTCCAATGTCAAAACCTTCGATTCCCATTACAGCACAAATATCTCCCGCAAATACTTCTGATACTTTCTTTCTACCCAGCCCCTCAAAGACTTGTAGTTCTTTTACCCGTACCTTTTGGATGGAGTCATCACTTTTACAGAGTGCCATCTGTGTATTTTCGGTCAATTTCCCCTGATAAACACGTCCGATAGCAATTCGCCCCACAAACGCAGAGTAGTCCAAGGACGTAATTTGGAGTTGCGGAACACCCTCGGGTTGTTCTGGTGGCGGAATGGTCTCTAAGATCGTATCTAAAAGTGGCATCACGGAGTCCGTTGGTTTCTGCCAGTCTGTGGATATCCAACCGTTTTTACCCGAGCCATAAACAGTTGTAAACTCAAGTTGCTCCTCGGTCGCGTCAAGGTTGAACATAAGGTCAAAGACTTGCTCGTGTACCTCATCGGGGCGACAGTTTGGCTTGTCCACCTTATTAACCACCACAATAGGAGTCAACCCCAAGCCCAGGGCCTTACCTAGCACAAACCGCGTTTGTGGCATAGCACCTTCAAAGGCATCCACAAGCAGCAGCACACCGTCTGCCATCTTGAGGACGCGTTCTACTTCACCCCCGAAATCGGCGTGGCCGGGCGTATCAATGATGTTAATTTTTACGCCTTTGTACTCGATGGCTACGTTCTTGGAAAGAATCGTGATGCCACGCTCACGTTCAAGGTCGTTATTATCAAGGATCAGCTCGCCTGTCTCTTGGTTTTCGCGGAAAAGTTGTGCGGCGTGCAGAATCTTATCCATCAAAGTAGTTTTGCCGTGGTCAACGTGTGCGATAATCGCTACGTTTCGGATTGCTTGGGTCATGGGTCAAAAAATTTTTGACAAAGGTAGGTAGATTTTATCTGACTCGACGCTTTTGACCAAACTTAAAGATTCATTCACGTTAAAGGATACCAAGAGCAGAGTATTTTTTACTGGTCGCCCATCAGTAGTTCAGGAGGAAGGTCGCCGATGTCGCCCAGCCCTCCGTCCATGCCTCCGCCCACACCACCACCCGATAGTGCTTTACAGAGTTCGATTCCCATGGCGGCATCCTCGTAATAATGACGAATATTATCAGGATTTGTGAGCTTTTTACTCACATCAGGCTGCAGCCAGTTATGATTTAGGTGAACGGCAACATAAACAGCCGAATCTCGCACGGCAACTTTCAAGTACCTACGCTGTCCTGCACGATTTAGCGCATCTAAGAACTTTTTATTGAGCATTCCTTGTGCTACCTTATCCTCTCCCGCATAAACGGCAAACCGTTGGTCGGCTTCGTTGGCTAAAACATTAACCAGTTCTTCCTCTTCTTCATGGAAATGATGTTCTAGGATCGCATCGCCCTGAAAGCCAAACCCTTGGCGAGCTTCATTGGGAATGATCAAGATAGGGGTTTTGGCAGGCAGCATTAATTCTGAGACAAAGAAAAGTCCCCAAAAAATATCTTTCCAACCGCTTTCCATGGGTAAGCTAGCCCTAAGCTCACTAAACATTATGTTTGAAGTTAATCCATCGCTGACAAAGTAGTTCTCCCCGTCGTAGTGCTCAATCCGAGAAGAAAATAGCTTACTGCCCTCAAACTTACGGTGTGGGATGTAACCCGCTTTTGGCTTAAAGCTATTTCCTAGGAAGTCCGATAAACTGGCTTGCAAAACGTCTTCTACCTCATAGGGGAGGCTCCGATGGGAGAAGAAAAAATGAAATATAGTGACCACAAAAACTCCGATGAGTACCACGGCAATGATATATCCCCACCACTGAAGTGCTTTAATGAACCATAAATAGTTTGCAACCGTCACCAACACAAAGGCGAGCAAGGGTAACACGCGCCACAAAGCCCAGAGGCGTTGCTGGCGTTTCGCTTCAAGGGGAGCAAGACGGGCTTTAAGTACCTCTTCAAAAAAACTATCGAAATCTAGTGCTTTCATAGCGTTCCTTTAAATACCTGAACGGCGGGACCGGTTAGCCAAATATCGGAAAAATGATCGTCATCCACACGCTCGAACGCTACCCTTAGGTTCCCCCCTCGCGTTTTGACCTGAACTTTGGATAATCCCTTATGCTTCATTCCAGCTACTAGGGCAGCGGCGGTCACACCCGTTCCACAAGAGTAGGTTTCTGCCTCTACACCCCGTTCATAAGTGCGCACACGGATGGCACCTTCACCTTCTTCCTCCAAGAAGTTAACATTCGTTCCCTCCGTACGGAAGGGCGGACTATTCCGAATATCGCGTCCTAGTCGATCTACTGCCAAATCATCAAGCTGGCTTACAAACCTAACATAATGCGGGGAGCCTGTGTCCAGCCAAAAGTCACCATCAAAAAGTAGTTTGATGCCTTTTACATCACTCATCTTGAGACGAACAAGGTTTTCCTCAAACGAAGCCTCATGGATGCCATCTGCCGCCGAAAAGGTAGCATGAGTCTGCACTAACCCCAGAAATTTTGCGAACGCAGAAATACAGCGACCGCCATTTCCACAGAAGGTGCTTGGCTTACCGTCGGCATTAAAGTACACCATCCGAAAATCCAGCTTAGGGTGGTTTTGAAGTAAAATTAGCCCATCCGCACCCACTCCAAAGTGTCGGTGACAGAGATAGGCTATTTTTGTGGGATCTTGATTAAAGGACTCCTCACGGTCATCGATAAGAATAAAGTCATTCCCTGTCCCTTGATATTTAAAAAATGTTACTTGCATTAATCCAAGAAAATTAATTTTTCTGGATAGCGCAAGAGAAATATGGTATTCTTATCTCACATAACGAATCAACGACACCTCCTCTAGGCTAGGGGCAACCAACAAGGCATCATACTTATCTACTTTCTTCTTTTCTTCCAGCTTTTTAACTTTCTTGACGATCTTGAGTAACGTCTGCTGAACAGAATAGGTTTGGCGTTTCCCCTGAACAACATCCACGATCTCGTACTCACGAACGGGGTCGGCAAGCATATATAGCGGCACTCCTTCGATTTGCTAAACGCGAGCAAGGTGCTCCTCGCAATTCATATTACTCTGTACAGGAAGCGTTATCGCTACAAGTAAAAATAGACTTGTACCAAGAACCACTTTTTTAATTTACATACTGAATGACATATTTGTACTCACCCGTAAGGTCTTCACCTTTCATACCAATAAAAGCACGCCCTGAGCCATCATACGTGAAGTGTTTACGTTTCCAGCTACCATCGGTTTTTTCAGCAAAGAAAGTTACTTCTACCTTCCGTCCCGAAGGAGAATACACATAACCGTACTTAAAATCAACCTTAGACGGCTGATCTTCCATCTCCACAACCCGAAATTTGGGTGTCTGATCTTTACTATTATGACGCATTTCCACAGCCATCACATCAGGAAATGGATCACCGCTAATGGACTCCTTGTACGTAGCGTAGGCATAATAATTACCTGTGTAATCACAGTCCGATAGGTTTATATCTACAAAGCCCGAACCCGTAGAGACAAATTCTTTTCTGTCCCAATAGCCTGACTTGTGCTGTAAATAAACAGCTACTGCGATGGGCTTTTGCTCACGTGCTTTAACGTAGCCACGCTTGAACAAAGTACCCTTATCTTTTCCTATGCAGTCAGTCGTTTTCTCCATCTCTACGATCCTGAATTTTGGAGTTTGTCCTACTGCCACAGTTGACGCTATTAAGACGATAAAAGACGACAGTAACATTATATGTCTCATGGTTTTCATCACCTATTGTTTAATTTAATGGTTAACCTTACATTATACTTGGCATTCAAACAAAGCACAAACGTAATGCCTTAATTTCTTTTCTCCAAAAGAATATAAAAAATTATTCAATCTTGCATGAGTAAGGTGTCAAAAACGAAGTGTGAAAAGAAAAATGCTTCTGCTGAAAGGTCCAAAAAAACACACCTCAAGGTCTTTTCTCCTGAGGTGGTTTTCAATGTCACTTACTTCTCGTACTACTCGGCACTTCTGAGCAGATAAAGCTCCCCACTCTCCTCCGATTGGAGCGGTCTTCCTGTATCAGGATCGAAGCCGCGCCAAATGAGTTGGTAAAGGTACGTTCCCGATGGCATGCCCGTACCGTTGTACGTGCCGTCCCAGCCGTCTTCCTCCATGAAAACACCGTCCCAACCCTGACCTTTGTCCAAATCTACCTCATAAACCACCGTACCGTAGCGGTTAAAGATACGTAGCTGAAGCCGCCTCAAGCCGCTTGTCAGTGGCGCAAAGGTGTCGTTCAGGTTATCGCTGTTTGGCGTAAACGCATCGGGCAACTTCACCCGGGGCGGACAAATCGAACGGATATCCACGCTGTCAAACTGCACACAGCCAAACTCCGTCTCCACACGCAAGTACAAGGTCGTATCACCAAGGCGCACAGGAATACCAAACTCCTGATTGATCGCCGCACGATCCTGAATCACCGTCTGACTCACACTGCTTGCCAAACTGTCACTTACCGTGCTGTCGGCAGGAGTCAAGCTGTACAGGTCGTAATAAATCGCCTGCTCGCCATTCGTCGTTTCGATCTTGGTCAGCAAATCAAACTCACTCACCCCGTCGATGCAGAAGAACGTATCCGCTGGGAAACGGATCGACAGCGGAGCCAGCAGACGGACATTTGCCGTGCGCTCATACACGCACTCACCCGCTGTGATCTCGACGGTGTACGTGCCCGTTCGCGTCACCGTAATCTGCGCGTTGCGATTGCCGTTCTCCCAGAAATAGGTCGCATTGACCGTGGTGTCGGGATGAATCGCACCGATCGTGAGGCTACCCACCTCCGGACAGACAGGATCATAGTTCGGGAACTGCGCCGTCGGCTGAAGCTCCAAGACTACGTTTGCTGTGTCGGCACAGCCCAATTCGTTGTAACCAATCACGCGGTAGCCAAACGGAGAGGACTGCGGCAGAGTCGTCAGGCTTGCACTCGTCGAACCGTCGCTCCAGAAGTAAGTCGCGCCACCCGCCGCTTCCAAGGTGATGCGCGCGCCCTCACAGACCTGAATCGTATCCGCACCCAAAATCTCCACCGTCGGGCGGGGCTGCACCTGATAGGTCACAATAGCCTCACTCGGCGGACAGTTGTTCTCAAAGTTGCCTGCTACCGAGATAATCTGCTGACCTAAAGTCGAAGCTCCTACCGTAATCTGACGATCCGTTGCGCCCGTACTCCACAGGTAATTCTGTGCGCCCGTCGCCGTAAAGGTCACCGAGTCGCCCTGACACACCTGCGCGGCAAAATTGTTCAGAATGCGTACCTCCGACAAGCGGTCAAAGGTCACCTCCACCGTACGCGACGTGCTACAACCCGTCTGGTTATCCAAGACCGTGATTGTGTAACGCTGCGTATTGAAGGTGGGACTTGGCAGAATATCATCGTAGGCAAAAGTATAGTCTGCCGTGTTGTTGACCACAAAGCCACTCGGATTTATCCAAGCGTACGTCACGTCGTCGTGAGAAAAATGCTCGGCGGACAAGAAGGCGGTTTCCGTCTGACAAAGCGTAAAACTCGATTGCGTCAACTCCAAAACAGGAAGGGCCTGCACTTCGATCTCTGCCGTAACCTGGCTCGAAGGACAAACGCTGCCCTCGTTACTGACCACCGCGATGTAAGTAAACACACCCGTAGTGTCGGGAGTGACCGCGATGCTTGCCGTTGTCTCACCGGTACTCCAAGCAAACGTATCCCCGCCGCCAGCGGTCAAGGTCGCCGTTTCGCCCTGACAGATTTCCCGTGGGAACGTCGCCAGACCTGCCGCAGCGGGCGCGTCAAAACTTACCTCGATGGTGTCCAAGGTCGCACAACCCGAGGGCGGCGTAACCCTCACCACATACGAGCGCGTGCCGCCAGCCGTGTTAGAAACCTCCAGTGTCGCTTCCCTGCCGAGCGTTTGACCGCTGCCCAATACATTCCACGCATAGGTGAACGTTGGTAAATGGCTCGCATCGCTCGCATCCAAGGTCAGGCGCTCGGTCTGACAAACACTGACGGTATCCGCCAAATTCACCGTCGGGAAGTCGCCCAACTGCACAAAAACGGCATCCGTACCCGAGCAACCCGTGTTCGGGTCGGTCACCCTAACCGTGTAGTTACCCGTCTGCGTAGCTTCGATCTGCAAGCCGTCAGCACTGGGGTTGCCAACACCCGGACCGTCCCAAGATACCGCGTAGTTCAAGGCGTTGGTCGCCTCGAGTTGAAGCGTCTCGGATTCGGCACACGTACCGCCCGAGTAGCCCGTAATCACCGCACCCGGAACAGGGTTCACCCGAACCTGAACCGTGTCTGATTTGGTGCAGTTAAAGTCGTTGTTCGTTACGCTGACTACATAAATTCCCGCGCCCGAAACCGTCACGTTCGGATCTGTGGAAAGCACTTGACTTGAACCGAGTACTGTCCATTCGTAACTCACATTACTACCGAACTGGCTCAGATCCTGTGCGATCAGGCGGTACTCACCCGTGCCGCAGAAGGTCGTATCCTCGGCAATGTTGAGGGGGAGGTCTTCCAGTTGCACTTCAATTTGTTCTGTCGTGCCGCAGGTGAGTCCGTTGCCCGTATTGCTAATCGTTACCGAGTAGATACCGCTTGCCGACACCTCCGCTTGTAGGCTGTCACCGCCCGAGGTATCAAAAAACTGCGTGATCCCACCCAAAGGACCCGACCAGGATACGTTGTAGTTCAAAACGTTGGTCGCCAGAATCTCCAGCGTGTCCAAATCTTCGCAGACAGGAGGCGTATGCCCCCCCAACTGGAAAATCGGCGTTACTGTCGTGGTCACGTTCACCGTATCCAACGACTGACAACCCGAGGCGTTGTCTTCCACCACCACAATGTACGTCCCCGCACCGGCGATGTCGTAAGTAGAATCCTGACTCAAAGGAACACCCGAGACCGTCGTTTCGTACCACCCGTATTCAATGTCCAAGAAGCCGTGCGCCACATCGTAAGCATTGAGCGTTGCCGTGAAATTCAACGCATCGCAAAGGGCGGTGTCCGCAGGAAGACCGACTACAGGCGCGTCCGCAATGATAAATTCCACTGCGTCGCTCGCCGTACAGCCGTTAGGGTGCCTCACGGTCAGCGTATAAAGACCCGCTGTGGTCACCGAAAGAGATTCCGTCGTACCGATGACGTTGGGCGAACCCGCTGCCGTCCATTCAAACGTCACGTTGTTCGGGCTGAAGGAAAGCGGAGAAAGTAAAACGCCGCCACTGCCATCGCCTTCGCAAATACGAACCACACCCGTTAGAGACACCGTCGGAAGGGCGTTAGGGGTAACGGTCAAACTGGCAGTGTTTGCACAGCCGTTGCCGTCTGTACCTTCCAGGATGTACGTCGTTGCTGCACTTGGCCTAACGTTAATATTGGCACTCGTCTGGGTGGTGTTCCACAGGAAACTCGTCGCCGAACCCGAACTACTCAACGTAACCGTTTCGCCCACGCAGAGCGTACTGCTCTGACTGATTTCTACGCGAGGGGCAGCTACCACCGTAATTGTCTGCGTCACGCTCAAAGCGCAGCCGCCCGCATTGCTGCCCGTCACTGAGTAGTCCGTCGTTGCGTTCGGATTCACGGTGATCGTATTACCCGTTTGTCCTGTACTCCAAACGTAACTCGTCGCACCCGATGCCGTCAAAGTCACCGGCGCAAGTGCATTGCTACAAAGCCTAGCGTCGTCATTCACCCCGGAGCTTTCCGTTAGCGCGAGGCTGGTTGTGGGAAGTGGGTTCACGGTGATGGTCGTCGTAGCAGAAGACTGACACCCGTTCGCGTCCGTTGCCGTGACCGTGTAGGTCGTCGTCGTTACGGGGCTGTCTGTGAAGGAGATACCCGTAAAGTTAGTCGTACCACCCGTCCAGTCGTAGGTGTCGCTGCCCGCTACGTTTAGCGTTACCGCATCACCCACACAAATCACCGAAGCACTCGGGGTAATGGTAGGCGTAGCAGGAAGGGGATTCACTACCACCGTCAGCGAGGTAGCCGAAGGACAGCCATTCGCGTCCGTCACATCCACCACATACGTAAAGGTAGAAGTCGGAACTAGTGTTAGATTAGCACTCGTCGCGCCTGTGTTCCACGCGTAGGCAGTACCGCCTGATGCTGTCAGGTTCACCGTGGTGCCGATACACACTTCCGTAGCCGAGGCTGTCAGCACAGGGACGGGAAGGGGATTCACCACCACCGTCAGAGAAACCGCATCGGTACAAGCGTTTACGTCTGTGACGGTCAAATCATAAGTCGTCGTCACCGTGGGAGAGACGGTAAGTGTTGCACTCGTCGAGCCTGTATTCCAGAGCAGGTTAGGAGCACCAGAGCCTGTCAGCGTAGTCGATTCACCTTCGCAAATTGGAAGCGAGCTAATGCCAATCGTCGCCGTAGGCAGTGGATTCACCACCACCGTCAACGAAGTAGCCGAAGGACAGCCGTTCGCGTCACTGACATCTACCACATACGTAAAAGTAGAAGTCGGAACTAGCGTTAGGCTCGCACTCGTCGCGCCCGTGTTCCAAGAGAAAGATGTGCCGCCAGATGCCGTCAGACTCACGCTCGTACCGATACAAACTTCCGTGACCGAAGCCGTCAGCACAGGAACAGGAAGCGGGTTCACCACCACCGTCACGTCCGTAGCCGAAGGACAGCCCGACAAGCTCGTTGCCGTCACCGAGTAAGTCGTCGTCAAGGTAGGAGAAACCAGCAACGCCGCACTCGTACTCCCTTCACTCCAAACATAAGACGAACCCCCAGAAGCCGTTAAGGTCGTACTTTCGCCGAAGCAAATCACGCGGCTACCCGATACACTCAAAGCAGGAAGTGGATTGACGGTGATCAAAATTGAAGTCGATGCCGAACAGCCTTCTGCATCCGTCACATCCACCACATAAGTAGTGCTTGTAGCAGGGGTCACAAAAACAGAAGCTATCGTCTGACCCGTACTCCACGCATACGACGTACCGCCTGAGACCGTCAGTGTCGTGCTTTCGCCAAAACATAAGACGTTTGTACCCGAAATTGAGGGTGTGGGTAGTGGATTTACTGTTACCGTCTGAGAGGTACTGGCTTGGCAGCCGTTCGCATCCGTTACCAGAACCGAATAGGTTGTCGTTGCTGTCGGAGAAACCGTAATTGATGTTGCCGAACTACCGTTACTCCAAGCATATAAAGCACCACCAGAGACTGTTAGCGTCGTACTTTCGCCAAAACATAAGACATTGGTTCCCGAAATCGAGGGTATGGGTAACGGGTTTACCGTCACTGTAGCTGTACTCATTGCTGAACAGCCGTTGCTGCTCGTCACCGTGACGGAGTACGTCGTAGTAACAGAAGGCATAACCGAAATGGACGAAGAGGTGGATCCCGTACTCCACAAGTAAGAAGCACCACCAGAAGCAGTCAAGGTTGTAGCCTCACCAATACAAACAGACGCCCCGCCCGAAATCGGAGTCGGTAACCCGTTGACTGTAACTGTCTGACTCACCGTTTGCGCACAACCGAACGGATCAGGCTCCGTAAGAGTATAATCTGTTGTTTGCGTTGGGGTAGTCGTGATGCTTGTCGTAGTAGCTCCTGTACTCCAAATGTAAGTCGAAAGTCCGCCCGATGCCGTCAGACTTACGCTTTCACCGACACATATCTCTGTGCTCCCTGCGGTTATGGTCAACGAGGAGACAGGGTTGACTTCAATGAACACACTGGCCGTACCCGTAACTCCCGTTGTCGAAACGGTACTTACGGTGTAAGTGGTAGAAACGGTCGGCATGACGGTTATCGCCGAGGAAGTCGCGCCCGTACTCCAATTGTAGGAAGTAAACCCGGCGGGGACGGCAAGAATTACGTTGTCACCACTACAAATCACGCTATCATTACTTACTAAGCCTGAGTTTTCGGTGACTGTTATGGTTGGTGTAGAAGAGCTTAGAATCTGAATGGTAATAGTAGCCGTTCGTGCGCAGCCCAAATTATCCGAATAAGTAACGCCGTAAGTGGTAGTTTGGGTAGGTGCAACGGTAATTGCTGTTGAGGTTGCTCCTGTCGTCCAGTTCAAAGCTAAGCCACAAGTGGAGGGTACGTTTACGCTTCCTGACATTGGAAAAGGCGCAAACGTACCTGTTTGGTCAATCGTGTAGCTATTTGTTCCGTTGGGGTAATATGCGACAAAATCATTGGATGCACTCCAGTTTTGACTATTTCTCCCTGGAGTAGCGAATCCTATCGTACCATCTATATTTTCTACTCCCTGTGTGTGATCTCCGCCATCACTAGGCATATCCGTCGTATGGATTTCGATAT
>CAZNAK010000004.1:14663-24222 GCA_964570645.1 uncultured Cytophagales bacterium
ACCTATGTACACAACAAGGAACCGGTGTCTGCTATATGGCTATCACACTCAAAAAGCATGGTCTGTACCGTAATCGGGTTACCCGACGGCCAATGGTCCACATTAAAAAATTCCACAACTAGAACACGGTTTGGTGCTGTACCTACCGTAGCGTAGCGGACAAGATTCTGTGCCGGTTGTCCTCCATTACCTGGGTCAATGTCCTCCCATGCAAAAGCAATAAAGTTGTTGGGTTCAAATGTATCTGTGATAAAATCCCCCGTACAACATCCACTTGTAATAAACCCTCCTCCTTGATCGAAGAAAAGGTAGCCATTAGAACTAATACCAAACTCGGTGTAAGTGTTATCGAAGAAGTTAAATGAAAAGCCTATTGGAAGGTTATCCTCTGTATCATCGTCAAAGAGTGATACATTAGTAGGGCTTACAGGAGATACGGTTACGCCTCCTCCCCCTAGTGGTACCGAGGAACTTGCTGAAATCGTAACTGTCACTCCGGGTGTTATGACAATGGCGGTTGCCGTTACGCTTAAACTTGGCAGTACCTGTACCCCAACTTCTGCTGTAAAGTTGCTCTGACACTGATTCGCGTCTGTGGTTGTAACGGTGTAGGTCGCTGACTGTGTTGGGGTGAACGTGATACTTGCTGCATTTTGTCCTGTATCCCAGGTGTAAGTCGTACCACTTCCTGAAGCATCCAACGTCACGGGGTCACCCTCACAGATGACCGTAGTAGCGGGTGTAACACTTAGCGTAGGAGTCGATGAAACGGTAATAAATTGAGATCGATCCGCGCTACATCCAGCGTTATCAGCTACCGTGACCGTGTAAGTTGTGGAAATGACTGGGTTCACGGTAAGTGCTGTGCCTGTCGCTCCCGTACTCCATAAATACGTAGCTCCGCCCGCAGCAGCAAATTGAACGGGTTCGCCAGCGCATACGATATTATCTCCGCCTGCAACCCCTGAGTTTTCGGTAGTAAACAAAAACGGATTCGGGATCGGATTAACGGTTATACTGGTTGATGCAGTACAAACTGTACCGTTTGGAAGTGTACCAGTAGCATCAACGGTGTAAGTTCCCGGTAAGGAATACACAAACACAAGATCGCTAGTATTACTAAATGAGGATCCATTTCCCATTGTCCAGTTGGCTGGAACTGCTGGAAAAACATTGATATTATCTAGTCCCCAATTATCGAAGTCGGGACCAGAAGAATTAAACTGAATCCATCGAAGTCGCGTCGCTGGTGTCTGAGCTGCGGGAGGGATAGGGACTGCAAGAGTCTGCCATGCCCCCGTAAAGGGTAAGGTTCCTACGGTCCCCGGTGCGGGATCCCAGTATTCAATGTCCACCCATGTACCTCCCGCATTGATGGAATACTGTAGCGTCACTCCTTCATCCGCTAAATCAGGTCCCTCGCAAGGTGATGCGCCTGAATTAATAGAATAACGCATATCAAATATAATTTGTCCTCCTGTCGATACATCTAAATCATTCGTCTCGATAAAGGGGGTACCGCCTCCTGCTGTACTAGCCCAATAAAAGGGGTCATTCGTCAGCGAAGGGGCTGCACAAGGCACTACACTAACGGTAAAGCCAGCTCCTGTGTTCCAGCCCGCAGGTAAAGCTCCTGCGTTGAAGTCAAACGAAGAGCCGCCCGCCGTGAGTAAAAAACGGACGGTATCCCCCAGGCAAGCGGGTTGGTTTGTGCCATTAGGTCCAAAGTAAACGACACTACATTGTGCCTTTGCCGTAGGTTGATTTACCCAGAAAGTCGCAATTCCAAAAAACAGGAAAAGTAATGCTTTCGGGTAGTTTGTAAACATTGAATTCATATTATCACGAGTAATTAGATTAATGTGGGAGTACTCAATAAGAATGTGAAGAGTGTGTAATTTTGACTTCGCAAAATAAAGAAATAGTAGAACAATATAGGAAACGTAGATCTAAGTACCACCTAATTGACAATGACAAATAATATTTTGTTGCGTAGAAAGCGATATTAGAGACTCAAATATTGCCCCAACGTTAAGAAAAAGAGGAAGATCAGCAACAATCTGTCGTCGTTTGACAGCATCACTTTCAGGGGTTTATCTTATCCTAAGAACTTATGTAACTAAATAAAGAAACGCTACTTTAACTGTATTTAGCTTACTGTAGCAAGTTATCCAGCCTACTGTACGCGGTCAGGCGTAATTAAGGTAAATTCAGGAATCTCGACTGAGAAACGTACTTCATCAGAAAGCCGCTGCATAATATAAGTACCATACATTTTTCCAATCTGACTTTGTAACTGTACGCCAGAAACATAGTCATGGCTCGAACGAGGAGGTAAAATAGGCTGCTCTCCGACCACTCCTGCGCCTTCCACAAATTGGTTCTCACCCAGTCCATCAATCACATGCCAGCGACGCTTTAAAAGCTTTACCGTAACATCACTTTCATTTTCCAGAAGTACCTGATAAGAAAACACAAAATGCTGTCTGGCTGGTGTAGAATACTTAGGCAGAAACTGCGGAAGCACGCTAACGCGTATGCCTTGCGTGATGGAAACAAAAGGAGTGGAGAGACTAGACATAAGAATAGATGATGCTGGATTAACACAATTTACAAAAATAAGTCAAAGTAGCGTTACCTTGACCTACCAAAAAGGCTCAATATATCGAATAACGCGCTTACTCTACGGTTGCTTGTGTGGAATCAGATTCCTCGCTAGCAACAGGAGCAGCCATTTGGTTGCCCTCTTCTTTTTCTCCGTAAAGCTTTTCGCGAATCTTGCGTGCACGCTCTAAGTCTTCGTCCGTTGCCTCGTAGCCGCTATACTGATTGTTAAGCTGCATAGGCTCGCCACCCTTGTTACCGTAAATACGGTTATCCTCAAGATTACGACCTTGTGCCTCCGCTTCGTTGTGCTGCCCAAAAAGCCAGTCACAACTAGAAAGCGTCATCGTACCAAGAATGAGCAATATAAATACCTTGAATTTCATAATTATGGGCTTGTTTTACTACAAAATTACAAACTAAGGCTTCAACTGGCAACTATCTAACCTTCAAAGTTAAGGAAAATTGAGACGCGATGAGTAGTAATGCGTTCGATATTACGCCCAAAATTGCTGCCGTTCTGGAAAATCATATCTTTCAACCCGTGCGAAAAACGAATTTCGGGAGCAAACTTGAAAAAGCTCTGATACAGGTCAAACCCTATTCCATAAGTAATTTCAAGGTTTACGTCATCAATTCCTAGACGCTTTGGATCTTCTTTTCGTCTGCGCCCACCTACCTTAATACTAGGTACGAACCCCGCCGCCATGTACATTCCCATATTTCCTCTCCGCGTGGACTTATATTATAATAAGACCGGTAACTCAAAAAATGCAGCCTCTACGGACTCTGTAAAAGTCGAACCCTCCCGATAATTAAATTCAACTTGTTGCTCGACAAAGGATGCGTTCGGGTTCAAACGCAGGTCCCACTCTTCCTCGTAAATAGAAAAATCCAAGATAAACCCTAGAGAGAAGCTCGTAGTCGGAATCGGGTTAATCGAAATTACGCTATCCTGATTACTCAAAAAATAATTAGAATGTCGAATTTTGTACGTCGTTACCTGCCCGCCTATCTGGAAGCCATAATGAAGCGGCTTCATGTCATGGTCAGGAAGATTAACGGTGCGTTGTGAGAAAGCGGGGGAGATGAGTAGCCCAAAAAATAGCGGAAGAATAGTTATTTTGATCCAACGTAAATTGAAGCGATGCCAAAGGTAAGCGGTGTACATTTAGTTTCTTGATAGCCTAGTTTCTTGAGTACCCGAAGAAAATCATCTCCATCAGGAAATGCCTGTACCGATTCGGGTAAATATCGGTATGCCGAGTCATCCTTAGAAATCATCTTGCCAATTACAGGGAGTATTGCTTGGAAATAGGCGTTATAAATTTGCTTGAATGGAAAAGCGTGAGGCTTAGAAAACTCCACGATCACTACTTTTCCGCCAGGACGAATAACACGTAGCATTTCAGAAAGCCCGGCCTCAAGGTTCTCAAAATTTCGTACACCAAAAGCAACGAGGAGACTATCAAAATAATTGTCCTCAAACTGTAAGTTTTCTGAGTCGCCGCTACGCAAGTGTACCAGCTCTTGTAGCCCACGCTTGGCTACTTTTTGCCTTCCAACCGATAGCATCCCCTCCGAAATATCGACACCGATAATTTCATCTGCCTCCAGCATTCGTGCTGCCTCAAGAGCAAAATCAGCAGTTCCTGTGGCAATATCGAGGATTTTTTTAGGCTCATCTTCGCGAATGATTTTGATCGCCTTTCTGCGCCAGCCGATGTCGATCCCTAAGCTCAACACATGGTTAAGAAGGTCGTACCGTTTAGAAATGTTGTCAAACATCTCGGCGACCTGCTCTTTTTTACTGCCGTCTTTTTCTTTGTAAGGAACTACTGCCATGATTTAAAAAATTGATCCGATTGAATAACCAGTTTGTGGAGAAGTTTTGTTAACTATTGTGGGGTCACAAAAGCTTTTTCCACTGAAAGTACGGGATTCTTGTAGCCTTGACTTGTATCAAGAAAAGTATTCTTTCATCCGATCAAAAAATGACCGCCCTTTACCATCAGGATTGGGAGCAAAGTTTTTGGAATTGCGAAGCTTTTCGAGCATCTTTTTCTCTTCCTTTGTCAATTCTCGAGGAGTCCAGACATTCACATGAATGAGTTGATCCCCGCGGCCAAATCCATTAAGCTCTTTAATCCCCTTACCGCGCAGACGTAAAATTTTACCACTTTGTGTTCCTGATTCAATCGGAATTTTGACTGCACTTTCAATCGTCGGAACTTCGATACTCGTGCCCAAGGCAGCATCTGCAAAGTTGATGTAGAGGTCGTAATGAATGTTATTACCGTCACGTTGAAGAAGCTCGTCTTCTTTTTCCTCAATGAGTACGAGCAGATCACCTGCTGCCCCACCACGCGGAGGATAATTTCCCTTTCCCGACATGGAAAGTTGCATCCCTTCCTCAACGCCCGCCGGAATGTTAATGGAAATTACTTCCTCTTCTGGCGTAACCCCTTCACCGTTACAGCTTTTACAGCGTTTTGTGATACGTTTCCCTGTTCCACCACACGTTCCACAGGTCGAGGCTGTCACCATCTGCCCTAACATGGTGTTAGTCATTCGGCGGATTTGCCCTGTTCCATTACATACATCACAAGTATCGAAAGCAGAACCATTATCCGCCCCCGTACCCTGACAGTCATCACAGGAAACCTGACGTTTCACTTTCACCTTTTTGGTAACTCCGTTAGCGACCTCAGCCAAATTCAATTTGAGCTTGATCCGAAGGTTGGAGCCTTTACGCTGTTGCTGACGACCTCTACTGCGACCAAACATATCCTCAAAACCACCGCCACTGCGGTTTCCAAAAATATCGCCGAAGGCAGAAAAAATATCATCCATACTGGCAGAACCGCCACCGCCGCCAAATCCGCCGCTGCCAACACCCTCGTGACCAAAGCGATCATATTTTTGACGTTTCTGATCGTTCCCCAAGACCTCATACGCCTCAGCGGCTTCCTTAAATCGCTCCTCGGCGGCTGCGTCGCCAGGGTTTTTATCTGGGTGATTTTTGATCGCAATTTTTCGGTATGCCTTTTTGATTTCGCTTGTATCTGCGTTTCGGCTCACCCCCAACACTTCGTAATAGTCCCTCTTTTGTGCCATAGTTTTAATTACAATTTTTCTGACAGTGATCAGATTTCCCGAACCTCTTTCAAAAGGTAGTTACCAGTAAGGTATTTCACTGCTTTTTACGCTCCCACAACAACCTTGGTAAATCGTAAAATTTTATCGCCCAAGTAATACCCACGCTCAATCTCGTCTATCACCTTTCCCTTCATATCCTCACTAGGCGCAGGGATTTGCGTGATCGCCTCGTGCAGGTCTGGGTCAAAAGGCGCTCCGATAGCAGACTCCATAGGTTTTAATCCTTTTTGCTCCAAAGTACGGCGCAGCTTCTGATGAACTAGCTTTACAGAGTCGCGTAAGGCCACAATCATGGGATCAAGTTCTTCACCTTCGGTAGCCGTCGGGAACGACTTCTCTGCACGCTGAAAGTCATCTAAGACGGGAAGAATGGCTTCTAAAACGCCTTTTCCTGCGGTTTGGATAAGCTCCGTACGCTCTTTTGCCGTACGACGGCGGTAGTTTTCAAACTCTGAGTACAGACGAATAAATTTATCCTTCTGCTCCCCAAGTTGCATCTGTAAGGCAACGATTTGATCTTCAGGCGTGAGTTCTACCTGTTCTTCCTCTTGTTTCTTTTCGGTAGCTTCAGTTTCTTGCCTTTGTTCAGTAGCCTCCTCTGACTCAGGCGTATCGTTTTGGGTTTCTTCCGTTTCGGGTATGTTTTTTTCTTCTTCCGAGGTCATGCTTGCGTTTCTTTTTCTTCGTCTAAAAAACTTATTGATCATAGTTTGGAGTTGAAGTTACGCAGAGAGAAAATTCCATTTATTCCGGTCATTTTCGGAAAAAGAAAGGAACTCAAAAATAGCGTAACTTTCAATCACATTGTAAATGTCAATTAGGTTGCCAGAGGTAATGAACTCCGTCATTTTGGCAGAAAGTTAGTCTTTCTGACGAGTTTTCCTGTCAAAAGCGAAAAATACGGTTGGTAGAGAGGGAATAAAGGATCTGTGAGATCAGATAAATCAGTTTACCCAAAAAATACTCCGTGCAGAAACCGCCCTGGCGCGAGTGTAAAACCTCCTGCAATCAGGATCGCCCCAATGTAAAGCATAATCATTTTGATTTTATGTGACCTGACGTTACCTTTTTTAATTGCCAAGTATGCCGTCGGAACGCTGTAAAGTGTCAAAATGCTAAATCCATGAATCCAGCCGAAGTGGTCAAATAGGCGAAAACCTACTTTAGCGGGCATAAAAAAAGTAGAAACCGAAGTCGCTACCATTAGAGTCATATATATGCGTCCGAGTTTTCGGTGGCTACCTGTGCTTTTCTTTGCAAGTAAAAGATACGCCCCAAGAAAAATACAAGGAACGATCGTCACTAAATGGAAATACATTAAAGGCGTGTAGTTCATAACTCATTCTTTCAGATCAAAAGACCATAAAATAAAAAACTCTGTAGGTGAGTTCATAACGTAAGTAAAAAACTTACTGGATGGATGTCGTCAGAAGTACCACGGTTAAAATCTGGATGCTTAGCACAACGCCCGTCGGGAATATACTCCAAATAGGGAAATTAGCAAGAATGAAAAATATGACCGCCGTGATATTTGGTCTTTAGCTGAACGAGATCGCTTACATTGCGCAATTTGGATGCAGGAGTTTTTTTTAGTCCATCACACGCGGTACACGAAAATAGTTGCTGTCTCGCTTAGGGGCGTTCAATAAGCCTTTTTCGTGGTCGAGGTGCTGCCCTACTTTATCTTCTCGTAAAACGTTCATCTCAGCAGAAATGTGCGTGAGCGGTTGCACACCTTCGGTATCAATTTCATCAAGTTTCTCGACCCACGCCAAAATCTCGTTGAGGTCTCCTAGCATGGACTCCGCGTCCGCCTCCGAGAACTCCAAGCGCGACAAATGCGCGATATTTTCCAGAAGTTTTTTATCTACGGTTACTTTCATAATGGCAAAATTACGAATATTTCAAGATATAAGATCGACTTACGGCTAAATTTGCTCCTTTCCGTAAGCAAGAGACTCCTTGTAAACCTTTAACGCACGCTCGCGCCCAACTTTATGATCTACGATGGGCTTCACGTAATTAAAATCGTTGTACTCAGGCACCCATTTTTTGATGTATTTGTGGTCTGGATCAAACTTTTTGATCTGTGAAGTTGGGTTAAAGATGCGAAAATAAGGCGCAGCATCTGTGCCGCTACCCGCTGCCCATTGCCAGCCCCCGTTATTAGAGGAAAGCTCAAAATCAAGGAGTTGCCGTGCAAAATAGCTTTCTCCCCATCGCCAGTCAATCAGTAAGTGTTTCGTCAAAAAGCTCGAAACAATCATCCGGACGCGGTTGTGCATGTAGCCCGTCTCGTTGAGTTGACGCATTCCTGCATCTACGATCGGAAATCCCGTTTTGCCCTCGCACCATGCCATAAATTCTGATTCGTCATTACGCCAACGGATAAAGTCGTACTCCTTTCGGAACGAACGCTCAGCTACGTGCGGGAAGTGCGCCAAAATGGTCATATAAAAGTCGCGCCAGATAAGCTCATTGACGAACGTGGAGCTGACCTCATGCGTCTTGCGAGCAACTTCTCGAACGCTCATTGTACCGAAGCGAAGATGTACGCTAATTCGTGTCGTACCGTTCTCTTTAGCTGGAAAATTCCGATTATCTGCATAATTCTGAATCGTTTCCTTCGAGAAATCAGGACTTGGAAAATCAAGGTTCTTGTGTTGCTTAAAGCCCATTTCTTCGAGTGAAACCAGCGGAAACGCCTCTGTTTTATGGAAATTATCAAAGTAGGGCTTAGTTTTATAGTCGAAATAGATATTCCCGGGCGTAGTTTTAAGCCATTTTTTTGAAAAAGGGGTGAAAACAACGTAAGGATCACCGTCATCTTTAAGAACTTCTCCTGCCTCTCTTAAACACTGATCTTTGTACGTATGGAAGTCAATACCTTGCTCGTGCAGCAGAGACTTAATCTCTTCGTCGCGTGCTTTGGCATATGGCTCGTAATCATGGTTGGTGAATACCTCTGCAATCTCAAACTCGTCTATTAATTGCTTCCAAACCTCCAGAGGTGTTCCATACCTTACAATTAGACTACTTCCCGCCTCTCGAAGTTGCTTCTGGATTTTTTGAATGTGTTGGTGAATAAACGTCACCCGTCGATCATCCTTATCTTCTAACTCGTCCAAAATTTCTTTGTCGAAAATAAAAAGTGGAAGCACAGGATTATCGCCTTGTAGCGCATGATGAAGTCCAACATTATCGTGAAGGCGTAGGTCGCGGCGATGCCAAAAAATATTGATTTTCATGCTAACCAAACCCAACGCACAAAGTCATTGTTTACACAAACAACATAGTTTCTGAGTAAGACAGTCGTAAAAGTGGACGCTAAATAGCTGAAATATCGGGTTTTAAAAATCAGTATCCTTCAAGGTTTGAAATCTCCTTAAAACGCCCTAAATTGCTTTGCATTACCAGTATTTAATTGCCTTAAAGATTATTTGGAATTGTTCTAAAAAACATTCCAAATTCACAAATCCTTTTTGCTATAACCCAAAAAACTAAAAAGTAAAATTATATGGCACAACTTAATGGTAACGTCCCTGAAGGACTATTGACCGAAAAATGGACAAGACATAAATTTAATATCAAGTTGGTGAACCCTGCCAACAAGCGAAAATACAATATTATTGTAGTTGGGACAGGGCTTGCAGGAGCATCAGCATCAGCAACCTTTGCTGAGTTGGGTTACAACGTAAAAGCATTTTGTTTTCAAGACAGCCCACGACGCGCGCACAGTATCGCCGCCCAAGGTGGAATTAATGCTGCAAAAAACTACCAAAATGATGGTGATAGC
>CAZNAK010000005.1:0-952 GCA_964570645.1 uncultured Cytophagales bacterium
TTTGCTTCCTTCAAAAAGTGGTGTAAAAGTAGTACCTTCTTAAATACGAAACAACTTTATGAATGAAAAAGTCAGTAAAAATACGTTTTTTTTCATTAGCAGAGAAATATTCCGTCACACCTACCCAAAAAGAGGTACTCTGGAAGCAGCTCGAAGCCGCTCATACCCAAAAACACCGACACTATCACACCCTCAGTCACCTATCCCAGATGCTGGACTTATTAGATGCTCATCAAGATCGCGTTGAATATCCTGAACGTCTGGCATGGACTATCTGGTATCACGATGTGGTTTACAAATCGCTCCGCCCCGATAATGAAAAGCAGAGTGCGGTGCAGGCACAAAATGATTTGAATCGGATTCTTTCGCACGAAGACTTGGACTTTGTTAAAAATGCTATATTAGCCACTCAAAAGCACGAACCTACACAAGACAGAGACCTTCAGTTTTTACTCGATTTTGATCTATGGATTTTGGGACAGTGCCCTGAAATGTATCAGAATTACGCCAAACAAATTCGTAGGGAATATCAACTGGTTCCTGACTTTCTGTATAAAAAAGGTAGAAAAAAGGTTTTGCAGCATTTTCTTACGCGCCCTTCCATCTATCAAACGGCAGAATTTAAGAAAACCTATGAGGGTAAGGCTCGTCAAAATCTTGAGAACGAACTCGCCTTCTTATCCTAAAAAGTGTACTTTTATATACACATACATTCAAGATTATACGCTATGCAACCTACAAAGATTCGCTTCAATCCCTATCACTTCTCCCCTGATGTTCTCAAAATGCTCTACACGGCGTTGCTTAAGCCGCGCCTAATTGAGGAAAAAATGCTCATTTTGTTGCGGCAAGGACGTATCTCAAAATGGTTCTCTGGCATTGGTCAAGAGGCGATTTCGGTGGGCGTAACCAAAGCACTCGAAGAGGACGAATACCTTTTTCCTCTTCATCG
>CAZNAK010000005.1:962-4634 GCA_964570645.1 uncultured Cytophagales bacterium
AAATTTAGGGCTTTTTACCTCACGTGATATACCATTGCAACGCCTGATTGAGCAGTTTTTGGGTAAGGCAAACGGATTTACTAAGGGAAGAGATCGTTCGTTTCATTTCGGAACGAAAGAACACCATATCGTGGGGATGATCTCTCATCTGGGACCCCAACTTTCGCTGGCAAATGGTGTTGCGCTGGTAGAGCAACTCGAAGGAACAGGGCGTGTTACGGCAGCTTTTACGGGGGATGGCGGCACATCCGAAGGTGAGTTCCATGAGGCATTGAATGTGGCGGCAGTCTGGGACTTACCCGTTATTTTTGTGATCGAAAATAATGGCTACGGACTTTCCACACCGAGTACGCAGCAGTTCCGCTGTCAGCAGTTTATCGATAAGGGTATCGGGTACGGCATGAAAGCCGTAAAAGTAGATGGTAATAATATCTTAGAGGTTTATCATACCGTCTCTAAGCTTGCCGAAGAGATGCGTCAGCGTCCGCAACCTATTATTTTAGAGGCGGTGACGTTCCGAATGCGCGGGCACGAAGAAGCCTCAGGAACAAAATACGTTCCGCAGGAGCTTTTTGACTACTGGGAAAAACGCGATCCCGTGGTTAACTACGAGAACTACCTCCTTAGTGCAGGAATCCTACACGGAAAAGAAGTCGCTGGTATCCGTGAAGAAATTAAAGCAGAAATCAATGAGGCCGTGAAGGCAGCCCGGGAAGCTCCTCCCGTTGAGGCTACGCACGAAGAGCTTACGGATATGTATGCAGCGTTTGAGGCAAAAAAACAGCTACCAAGTTCAGAAGCCAAAACCAAAAAACGATTTGTGGACGCGATACAAGATGGCCTAGGGCAATCACTCGAAAAGTACCCCAAGCTCGTCGTCATGGGACAGGATGTAGCGAATTACGGGGGTGTTTTTAAGGTAACGGAGGGCTTTGTAGAACGCTTTGGGAAAGACCGTATCCGAAATACACCTTTGTGCGAGTCCGCTATTGTGGGTGCGGGCTTAGGGATGGCAGTCCGAGCTTGGAAATCAGTGGTAGAGATGCAGTTTGCGGACTTTGTTACCTGTGGATTTAATCAGATCATTAACAATTTAGCAAAAATCCATTATCGTTGGGGACAAAACGCGGATGTTGTTGTTCGGATGCCAACGGGGGCAGGCGTAGGAGCAGGCCCTTTCCATTCACAGTCCAATGAGGCGTGGTTTTTCCATACACCTGGGCTAAAAGTCGTTTATCCTTCCTCGCCTTATGCCGCCAAAGGTTTGCTCACTGCTGCCATCGAAGACCCCAACCCTGTGATGTTTTTTGAGCATAAAGCCCTATACCGCGCCATCGCTGAGGAGGTTCCAGACGATTATTACACCTTACCTATCGGTGAAGCCGTAACCGTGACCGAAGGTGAAGATATGACCGTCGTGACTTATGGCATGGGCGTGCATTGGGCAAAACGTGCCTTACGTACGCTGCCAGAAAATGCCTCCGTAGAAATTATTGATTTGCAGACGTTACTTCCCTGGGATAAAGAGACCGTTCGTAACAGCATCAAGAAAACAGGAAAAGTGCTTGTCTGTCATGAGGATTGCCTGACGGGCGGAGTCGGTGCCGAAATTTCGGCATGGATCAGCGAATATTGCTTTGAGCTGCTAGATGCTCCCGTCATGCGCGAGGGAAGCTTGGATACTGCTGTACCGTTTGCTGTGGCTTTGGAGGAACAGTTCTTACCCGAGACGCGTATCCGTCAGAAAATGGAGGAGTTGTTGGTGTACTAAGCTCGTCAGTTACTCAAGCTATAACTTTATGTGCGTTGCCTAACACTACCTAGATTCTTTAGTTTTGTTGGCATCACAAAAAATAGAATAAATGAACACTAAAACCGCCCTAGTTACGGGCGCAACCTCAGGCATTGGGCAGGCGATTGCGCGTTTGCTCTCAAAAAATAACTGTCGATTAGTTCTTTGCGGACGGCGGCAGGAGCGACTCGATGAACTTACTCGTGAGCTTTCCGCACATACGGAATGTCATACACTTAACTTTGATGTGCGTGATCGCGAAGCCGTTTTCGCAGCAATAAACTCTTTACCCCAAAGCTTCTCTCAGGTTGACGTGCTGGTAAATAATGCTGGAAACGCTCACGGGCGGGGTAGCATTGCCGAAGGTGACCTTGACGACTGGGATATGATGATTGATGGCAATGTGAAAGGCTTGCTGTACGTTACCAAAGCTATTTTGGGGCAGATGATAGACCGAAAAAAGGGCTTTATCCTCAATATCGGCTCCATTGCAGGTATTAATACCTATCCCGATGGAAACGTTTATTGTGCCTCAAAGTCGGCTGTGGCGACTCTAAGTGAAGCTATGCGAATCGACCTTTTCCGTCACGGCATTCGGGTGAGCGAGATTAAGCCAGGATTAGTCGAAACAGAGTTTTCTGAAGTTCGGTTCAAGGGAGATAAAGATACTGCCTCGCGGGTCTATCAGGGGTACGCACCCCTGCAAGCCGAAGATGTAGCCGACCTTGCTTTATTTATGTTGACTCGCCCGCCTCATGTTAACGTGGCCGATGTGTTGATTCTTCCGGCGGATCAGGCTAGTTCAACGCTGGTCAACCGACACGATAATTAATCAAACGCGAATAATCTAAAATAAAGGCATTAAGTAATTGATAGCAAGAGCCTTACATTAGCTTTAATTGACAAACGGAACGCTTCCCTCTTCTTTTGGGGAGGGATTGAGGGTGGGGCTTTGATAGTCAGAAGCTTAGCAAATTATTCGCGTTAATCAAAAAACCTTCCCCAAGCTCGGGGAAGGTCGTTTATTCGTAATCTAAAGGAGTCAGAATGGCTAATCAAAGTTTTTTACAGAGATATTCTCAGGGTCAACCTTAACCGACTGCACATTAACTACCGTTGCTTCGTCAAGCCCACCGGTACCCGCTACGTAAGCAACCACAGAAAGCTTTTCGGGGTTGTAATCATTGATGCTGGCCGAGTACCAACGTGTCATTACTGTGCCTTGCTTCTTTACAAAATCAGGGATTTTGTACCCATACATGTCGGTCAGGGAAGTGCGTAGGACGTGCTTGTGTTTGAACGTTTCCAAAACGGCTGGGAGTTGATAGTAAGGGTGAGACGAATACGCTGGATTCCCGTACTCATAGCTAACGTAGTTGTTTTGATAATGAATAATGTCATCTTCAAGCAAATAAACGACAATGCGGTAGTCTTTTTCTAGGTCTTGCCCTACGCCAAGATGCACCAACACGTCCAGTTGATCGCCGTTGATCTGCGTTTCCAGTGCCAAGCCCACTTCAGCCTCTTTTTCTAGGAACTCCTCAATGTTAAATCGCCACTCGTCCATAGCAACTACCATCTCGCCTGTAATCACGGAAGCAGTCTGGTCAACCATCCCTGAAGGGAAAAACTGTACGTTAAAGCGATCATGGAAGGCATGGAAAGCCGCTTAGTTACTATCTTGATGCACAGGGAAGGTAATATGAAACGTCGTTCCTTTTTCTGGCATACTATCAATATGAATGGTTCCACGGTGCCGATCTACCACGCCAAGTGTAATGTAAAGCCCTAGTCCTGTGCCTTTTCCTACATCTTTAGTCGTAAAAAAGGGATCGAATACCTTATTTTTAATTTCTTCGGGGATGCCGACACCCGTATCT
>CAZNAK010000005.1:4644-23467 GCA_964570645.1 uncultured Cytophagales bacterium
GGCAGGAGCATCTTTGAAGGTTATATTTTGAGTAGTGATCGTAATTTTTCCCTCCCCTTTGATGGCATCTCCTGCGTTGACCAAAAGGTTCATCAGTACTTGATTGATCTTCCCTGCCAGGGCTTCAATGAGTGGAATGTCACCAAACTGGCGTTCAATCTTAATTCTTCCCCGAAACTGCCCTCTCAGAATGGTTAAAGTCGAGTTGATACTATCATGAAGGTTGACCGCTTGATAGTGCTCTTCGTTCATCCTCGAAAAGGTCAGTAGGCCTTTTACAATATTTGCGGTACGGTCTGCGCCTTCTTCTACGTCTTTGAGAAGCGTAGCGGTGTCTTCGAGCAAAAACGGGACTTCAAGTTCTTGATATTTTTGGGTTAGCTGGATGATCGCTTCTTGAGCGGGTAAGGTCTGGCTCCGCTCGATGCTGGTTTTGATAAAGTCGAGTAAGTCATCAAAGTTTGCCTGTAAAGCCTGAATGCCAGCAAACATAAAATTGATCGGATTATTTAGCTCGTGGGCAATACCTGCGGTGAGCTGTCCCAAAGAGGACATTTTTTCGGACTGAATAAGATTGACTTGTGTGTTCTTGAGTGCCGTCAGCGTATTTTCTAAGTGCTTGTTGGCGCGCGTGAGTTTTTGCGTGTTTTGACTCAGGTTGGCCTCTGCTTTTTTACGTTTAGAAATGTCCTCTAAAATTACCAAAATTTCAACACCAGACCGCTGAATTCGACTCAAAGAAAAATTGACGAATCGTTCTCCGTCCTCAAGACTGATTTCCTGCTTGTATGTTTCTTGGTCGCCGATCAAAAATGCCTGCGACTTATCTTTCAGGAACGTTGGAACCACATCCAAGATATTGAGTCCCTTCTCTTCAGGTGAAAACCTAAAAAGGTCGCTCGCCATTTTGTTAGCGAAGGATATAGTGCCATCTTCTTCCAAGATTAGAATACCTTCTACGGAAGCCATAAAGTGTATTATTCTTGAATTTGAGTAGCTGCTTCCTCACGTGTGGACGCGATGGTAAAAATGGCATGAAGCTTCGTAATGACAAGTAGTTTATTGACTTGCTCGGACGGGTTAACAAGAGCCATGTCTCCCCCAAAGTTACGGAAACGCGTCAGCATCCGAATGAGTAGGCTTAGCCCTGTGCTGTTCATATAGCCGACCTGCGAGATGTCCACCGTACAGAACCTAAAACCGTTTCCAGTCTCCTCCTTTATAAACTCTAAGACCTCCTGCTCTTCGGCAAGCCCTAACAAATCGCCTCCAATGACAATGTGAAGTAGTTTGTCATCTTCCTTTTCGTGCGTAAATTTCATAAGATTAATAAATCAAATTTTAATTGATGGGCAAAATTTAGGAAAACTGAGCAAATAATCCTACACCAACGTTTAAAGAGTGATAAAGTTGGGCAATCAATTTTATTATTTGGGAACTTTTGGCAGATAGTTTGGACAAGTCCGATTTGTCGCCTACTTTTGACGCAAAATTGGATTCATCCACTCAGTTTCAGTAATGGCAAACCTAGGAAAAGTAGTTCAGATTATCGGCCCTGTCGTTGACGTAAGTTTTGAAGGGGCAAAACTCCCAAACATTCTTGACGCACTCGAAGCAACCAAAGAAGATGGTACTCGTGTAGTTTTGGAGTGTCAGCAGCACCTTGGCGAAGACCGTGTTCGCACCATCTCGATGGAGAGTACCGAAGGTATGGTACGTGGCATGGAAGTAAAAGCAATGGGTGAACCTATTGCAGTACCTATCGGTGAGGACATCCGCGGACGACTTTTTAACGTAGTGGGTGAAACCATTGACGGAATTGCCCCTCCGAAAGGCGAAAAAAAGCTCCCTATTCACCGTAAAGCACCTGCTTTTGATCAGCTTTCCACTTCTAAGGAGGTACTTTACACGGGTATCAAGGTGATCGACTTGCTTGAGCCTTACCTGAAAGGTGGAAAAATTGGACTCTTTGGTGGTGCGGGTGTAGGAAAAACCGTATTGATTCAGGAGTTAATTAATAACATTGCAAAAGCTTACTCAGGAATTTCTGTATTTGCGGGCGTAGGAGAGCGTACACGCGAAGGAAATGACCTCTTGCGTGAGATGTTGGAATCGGGCATCGTGAGCTACGGCGAAGACTTTGCACACGATATGGAAGCAGGAGGGTGGGATACCTCTAAGGTAAGCGAAGAGAAGTTATTGGAATCTAAGGCAACCTTTGTGTTTGGTCAGATGAACGAGCCTCCGGGTGCGCGTGCGCGGGTAGCCCTTTCTGGTTTGACGATTGCAGAGTACTTCCGTGATGGTGACGGACAAGGCAAAGGTCGTGACATCCTCTTCTTTATTGATAACATCTTCCGTTTTACGCAGGCAGGTTCTGAGGTATCAGCCCTATTGGGACGTATGCCCTCTGCGGTCGGTTACCAGCCAACACTAGCCTCAGAGATGGGTGCGATGCAGGAACGAATTACCTCTACAAAACGTGGTTCGATTACGTCGGTACAAGCGGTTTATGTGCCTGCCGACGACTTGACTGACCCTGCTCCAGCAACAACCTTCTCTCACTTGGACGCAACAACGGTACTTTCGCGTAAGTTGGCGGCTTTGGGTATCTATCCTGCCATTGACCCACTCGATTCTACTTCACGCATTTTGACTCCTGAGATACTTACTCCAGAGCATTACAACACGGCGCAGCGCGTCAAGGAAACGCTCCAGCGTTACAACGAACTTCAAGATATTATCGCGATTTTGGGTATGGACGAGCTTTCTGAGGAAGATAAGCAAGTCGTATCTCGTGCGCGTCGTGTGCAGCGATTCTTATCTCAGCCGTTCCACGTTGCCGAGCAGTTTACGGGTATCCCAGGCATTTTGGTGGACATCAAAGATACGATCAAAGGATTTAACATGATCCTTGACGGAGAGCTTGACCACCTTCCAGAAGCGGCCTTCAACTTGGTCGGAGACATTGATTCGGCTATTGAGAAGGGGGAAAGAATCTTGGCAGAAGCGAATAAATAAAAACTCTTTATGAAACTCGAAATCGTAACGCCAGACCAAAAACTTTATGAGGGAGACGCAGAAGTAGTTACGCTTCCCGGGGTAAACGGACAGTTTCAAGTTTTGGATCGTCACGCACCCATGATTAGCGTTTTGGGAAAAGGTGAAGTAAAAGTTAAAGAAGAAAAAGGCGGCAAAGAACACTTCTTTTCTGTGAGCGGCGGCGTGGTAGAAATTTTGAATAACCAAGTCGTTGTTTTGGCAGAGAGTGTTGTAGAAGCCTAAACCTACTATCTGAAATACAGCAAATCAGCAGCCTAGATGTTTCTTCGGAGATATTTGGGCTGTTTTTTTATCCATATCACTACAAAAGACTTACTTGTCATGTCTCGCATTCAACAACTCTTTGCACAGAAGCCTGAAAATATTCTCTCGATATACTTTACAGCGGGTTATCCAAACCTTGATGACACCGTTCCTGTGATGGAAGCACTCGTAGAAGCAGGTGCAGATTTGATCGAGATTGGAATGCCATTTTCTGACCCTCTTGCTGACGGAACGACCATCCAACAAAGCAGCCTTCAAGCTATTCAAAATGGCATGAACTTACCCGTACTTTTTGAGCAACTCAAGGACATTCGCGAAAGGATTCCTGATACACCCTTGATCTTGATGGGCTACCTCAATCCTGTTTTTCAGTTTGGTTGGGAGAAATTCTGCCAAAAGTGTAGCCAGATTGGTATTGACGGGCTTATTCTTCCCGATTTACCACATACGGAGTACCTCAAAATGTACCGCCCTGCCATGGATGAAAACAGACTGAGCAACATCTTCTTAGTCACCCCCCAGACCTCTGACGAGCGTATTCGTATTGCTGACGCAGCCAGTCAAGGGTTTATTTATGCCGTCTCCTCAGCAGCGACAACGGGCAATACTGCTGGGATCTCCTCAGCGCAAGAGGCTTATTTTAGTCGTTTGAACGCACTGCATCTCCAAAACCCCCACCTGATCGGCTTTGGAATCTCGGATAAAGCAGGTTTTGACCGTGTTTGCACGTGCGCTTCGGGAGCAATTATCGGAAGTGCGTTTATTCGCCATCTAGCCAAGGCTCCCGAAAAAGCCGCCACACAAGCTCAATCCTTTATCAAACTGATCCGAGAGGGGAACTTATAACCCAAACAATGCGTACTACTTACCAAATCTTTAAACTTTATTGCAAACCTGCTAACGGAACCCTAAATTTGCTAGTATCCAATAAAACTGAACTACAATACTATGAGTTGGTTATCCAGTACATTTTCAAGCACTATCGGACAAAAAGTGATTATGTCTTTAACGGGGCTTTTCCTTTGTTCATTTCTTATCGTCCACCTTTCGGGCAACTTTCAGCTACTCAAAGGCGACGAAGGACTTGCCTTTAACGCTTATGCGAAGTTTATGACCACATTCCCACTGATCAAAATCCTTTCATACGGACTTTATGCGGGAATCTTGCTTCATGCCGTTAAAGGAATCTCGCTTGCTTACCAAAACTACAAGGCGCGTCCTGTACGCTACGGCTATACAAAGCCGGGGACATCTAGCTCATGGGCATCACGAAATATGGCAATTCTTGGGACTGTCATTTTGTTATTTATCATCATCCACATGAAAAATTTCTGGTACGAAATGCACTTCGGGGAAATTCCTATGGATGCTAACGGTAACAAGGATTTGTACGCGGTCGTGTCCGAGGTGTTTTCGCTGTGGTGGTATGTAGCACTCTACCTTGTCGCGATGGTCTCGGTTGCTTACCACCTTCTTCATGGCTTCCAGAGCGCATTCCAGACATTAGGGCTTAACCACAAAAAGTATTCTCCTACCATCAAAGCCGTTGGCGTTGTGTTTTCAATAGGAGTACCTTTGGGCTTTGCAAGTATTCCTATTTATATATTTATCCAGTCAATGGGATAACCTCATCACAGAAAAATAAAACTAAAGAAAGACTTCAAAAGCTCACATACAATTCGGTATGCTGCGGCTTTGAAGTTTTTTTGATTATGGCTAGTATTTGGGAAAAAGAGACCCTGCTCCAGAGTGACTTTTTGATCATTGGAGCAGGAATTACAGGGCTTTCTACGGCAGCTGCCATTCTGGAAGCAAAACCAAAAGCGCGTGTTCGGGTTTTGGAGCGTGGTATTTTGCCAAGTGGAGCGAGTACCAAAAATGCAGGCTTTGCCTGCCTGGGCAGTCTCTCGGAGTTATCTGCTGATGTAGCACATTTTGGTCCGGCGCAGGTCAGTGAGTCGCTCAAGCTTAAATACAAAGGCTTAAAGCTACTGCGTGAACGGTTCGGGGACGAGGCTATTGGCTACCAAGCCCACGGCGGTCATGAACTGCTGCTCCCCAAGCACGTTAGCAAACTCGAAGAGCTAGATAAACTCAACGCACTCACCAGTGAGGCAATCGGTGTAGCTTTATTTCAGGTATCCGAAGCGCAAGCGTTTGGGTTTAACGAGGATCAAATTGCTGCTTTCATTCGGCTTCCCCATGAGGGACAACTGAACACTGGAAAAATGATGGACGCGCTGCTCAGGTACGTATGTGAGCGAGGGGGGGAGGTACTGACAGGCTGTGAAGTTTCGCGCTGGGAAGAGAAGCCCGAAGGCGTGGAAGTCCATGTACGTGATTATACTTTTACAGCTTCGCAGGTTGTGTTTTGTACCAACGGATTTAGTCGAGATTTTTTTCCTGAAATAGACCTTAAACCCGGGCGTGGACAGGTGTTGGTTACTGACCCGATTCCCGAGCTAGCGTTTCGAGGAGCTTTTCACTTTGACGAAGGCTATTTTTACTTCCGTGACTATCAGGGCGGTGTACTCTTTGGCGGCGGGCGTAACCTGAACCGCGAAGCCGAAACGACAACAGCACTAGAAATTACACATCCCATTCAGCATCAGCTTGAAACCTATCTGCGAACACTCATTTTACCCAACCAAGCCTTTACAATACGGTATCGCTGGGCGGGAATCATGGGCTTTCAGGAGAAAAACCTGCTTCCCATGCTCGAAAGAAACTCAGCACGCGCTGTGGTGGCTGTAGGACAAAACGGTATGGGCATCGCGGCAGGTAGTGAGGTAGGACGGCAGGCGGCAAATTTGGTGCTGGCGTAAATCACCGTAGGGCGTTGGCAAAGAAAGCATAGGGCGCATAAAAGCACCAGCAGTGCGGTCTGTTGGTGGTAGCTTTAATGTTGTTGACGGTAGTTGATCGAGTCAGAAGGATAATAACGGCGTTTTTTACGGTATCTTTTGTTACGCTTCTTCCTCCCACAATAAGTAAATCCACGATATGCCTCCTCCAATGAGGTAAAACACGCTCTGGAAACCGTGTATGGTAACGGCAAGGGTTGCTCCCGTTAGTTCAGATGCGCCAAAGAGTAAAATTCCTGCCGTAAACAGGGTGTGATATGCCCCCATCCCGCCGCCTTGTATGGGTAATGACCTTGCGACCCCTCCAATAAAGACCATTGCTAAGCCTACGGATGCCGATAGCGATTGACTGCCCTTGAAGGCGAAGAACCAAAGGTAGGTCATCCCAAAATAGCCCGCCCAGATAAACAATGTGTAGATAAAAAATAGCGGCCAGCCTTTAATCCGAAACAAAGAAGACATTCCCGCCTGAAATCGGATCAAAAATGCCTTGGCTTTCATTGCCCAGAAGTAGCGTTTGGCTAAAAAATAAAGCACTACCGCGATCAACAAAAGTACACCGATAGCCACGGCGAGCACTTTCGCTTTTCCCTCGCTCGAAGCCTGAAGTGAAGCAAATAATACTTCTTCGCCAAACGTGATTAGTCGGTCGTACTCGATGATAAACGCCGCTAGTCCCACCAATAACAAGCAGCATACATCAATGGCACGTTCCACGATCACCGTTCCGAAAAGCTCAACGAAGCGATTCGTCTTTTTTTCTGCCAGTACCCCACAGCGAATTACCTCGCCCAGCCTCGGAACTACGTAGCTAACCAAGTAGCCAAATAATAATGCCGCCAGCGTACGCTGTGTGTGTGTCGGGTAGCCTAGGGGTTGGATCAGCATTTCCCACCGTTTGGCTCGAAACCAGTGATTTAAGAACGTTACCAGAAACACGGGCAATGTCCAGCGATAATCGCCCTGTGAGAGGCGTTTTTGGAGAGAAGCAAAGTCTTGGTCACGAAAAAAAAGCACCAAAAGGACGAGTCCTAGGATGAATAGCACTACCTGTATGACCCGCCCCTTCCAACTCATATTACTCTTTGATCAAATCTAAGATAAAGGCGTATTCCAGAGCCGTCTCGCGCAAGCGACGAAAACGCCCCGATGCCCCGCCGTGCCCTGCTTCCATGTTCATCTGGAGGAGCAAACGGTTGTCGTCGGTCTTTTTATCGCGCAGCTTGGCGACCCACTTGGCAGGCTCCCAATATTGCACCTGTGAGTCGTGCAAACCCGCCGTCACGAGCATATTGGGGTAATCTTTTGCCTCCACTTGGTCATAAGGCGAGTAAGAAAGCATATACTCGTAGTACTTCTTTTCGTTCGGATTGCCCCATTCGTCGTACTCAAAGGTGGTTAGGGGGATGGTTTCGTCGAGCATCGTCGTGACCACATCAACAAAAGGAACGTGTGCAATGATGCCCTGATACAATTCGGGGTTCATATTTGCGACAGCACCCATCAGGAGACCGCCTGCGCTGCCGCCCATTGCAAATACTTCGTTCTCATCGCCGTAGCCCTTTTCGATGAGGTACTTGGTGCAGTCCACAAAGTCGGTAAAGGTGTTCTTTTTGTTGAGAAGCTTACCGTCTTCGTACCAAGCGCGTCCCATTTCTTCGCCGCCTCGGATGTGGGCGATGGCAAAGACAAAGCCGCGATCCAAGAGGCTCAAACGCGTGGAGCTAAAGTAGGCTTCCGTCGAGCTACCATAAGACCCGTAAGCATACACGTAAAGCGATGCTGTGCTATCAATGGGCGTGCCTTTGCGATAAACCAATGAAATCGGCACTTTCACGCCATCGCGAGCCGTCGCAAAGTGACGCTCGGAGACGTAGTTATTCGGATCGAAAGCACCCAACACCTCCGTCTGCTTGAGCTGTGTGCGCTCTTTGGTTTTGAGGTCGTGTTCGTAAACGGTGTTGGGTGTGGTGGGGGAAGAGTAGCTATACCGCAACTTGTCGGTGTTCTGTTCGGGCGTATAGCCGATGCCTGCCGTATAGGTCGGGTCGTTGAACTCAATGAAATATTCCTCTTCCTCATTGAGGGGCATCACGCGAAGCTGGGTAAGTCCATTTTCGCGCTCGTCCAGGACTAGGTAGTCGGTAAAGGTCTGGAATCCTTCGAGATACACGTCCTTGCGGTGCAAAACGACTTCTTTCCAGTTCTTTTTATCACCGATAGCATCTTCCGAGACCTTCATCAATCGGAAATTATTGGCCTTCCAGTTGGTACGGATATAAAAGTTATCGCCGAGATGGGAAACGGAATATTCATGTCCTTTCTCGCGTGGGATGAAGGCTTTAAACTGTCCTTCGGGATCATCGCTTTTAAGGAGGAACGTCTGATCGGTGAGGGTACTATTGGCACGAATTGAAATGTATTTGTTTGATCGACTGCGGCTTACTCCCAGATAAAAAGTTTCATCGGTTTCTTCATAAACCATCACGTCGTCTTTGGACAGTGTGCCAAGTTTGTGCCGAAAGATTTGAAACGAACGAAGCGTAGTCGGGTCACGGCGGACATAAAAGAGCGTCTGGTTGTCGTCGGCCCAAGCCAAATCAGTGTCCACGCCTTCAATCGCTTCGGGATAGGTTTCATTGGTTTCAAGGTTTCGGAAGCGGATGGTGTAAATGCGCCTACTGACGGTATCCTCGGCAAAGGCAAGTATTTTTTGGTTTGGACTCACCTCAAGATTACCCGCACGGTAGTACTCATGCCCTTTGGCGCGTTCGTTGGCATCCAAGAGTACCTCAGCTTCTTTCACTTCCATGCTGCCTTTTTTTCGGCAATAGATGGGATACTCTCTGCCTCTCTCGTAACGCGTAAAGTACCAGTAGCCGTTCAGGAAATAGGGAACGGACTCGTCTTTCTCCTTGATTCGGTTTTTCATCTCCTGAAAAAGCGTCTCCTGCAAATCCTCCGTATGCGCCATGACGGACTTGGTGTAGGCGTTTTCGGCACGTAGATAAGCGAGCATTTCTTCATTTTTACGCTCATCGTCGCGCAGCCAGTAATAATTGTCTTGGCGGTCGTCGCCATGGATGGAAAGAGTCTTGGGAATTTTGCGTGCAACGGGTGCGGTAGGTATTACAGACATAGGTTTTTCTTCAACGGTGGTGGTTTCTTCGGGTTCGGACTGACAGCTAAACAGCCAGCCCAAGGTCAGTAGGAGGACAAGAGGTCTCATAAAGGTCAAGGGTATGGTTTAAATGAATAACAAAACTACATTTTTAAAGGGAATTATCTAGCGACTCTAGGTTCTATGATAATTTCAACGGGAAAGGCGTCGGTGGCGCGAGTACTTGAGGGGAACCATACTATCCTATTAACTGTATCCTAAACCTCCTCCAGCAATTTGATAAAGGCATCAATACCGACTGCTTCAACATTTGGGAAAGGGATATTCCTCAATTCGCTGAAATGCTTATCCTCTGTCACGATAAAATCAGCTTGTGCTGCTAAGGCGCAAGCTACAAACTTATTATTGTCAAGGTCAGCTACGATGAGTTTCCAGCGGTAAGAAGGATGAACAAGTTTTAGATTAGGAAGTGAAAGTAAGAGCTTCAAGACGTTATCTCGAACTTCAGGATTCCATTTTTCTTCAAACTTTTCTGCGTATTTTTCCATGATTTCGTTAGAAACCGCCAGTTCAAATTGATGATGCAGTAAAGCATCAAAAACAGTTCGATACTTTGAGTTCCTTCCCACCGAAACCAGTAATACGTTCGAGTCGAGCACAACACGCGTCAGTAAGAGGTTCGTTTATGTTCATGAAGCCACTCATCTAATGTGTCATTGGTAACTCCTCGCTCTTCCCAGAGTTCATCTACTTGATCCAACACCTTACGCACGAAATATGCTGTAATCAGCTTTTTAATTGCTTTGGTATCTTCTTCTGATATATCAGTAGCGAGTAATTTTAGTATTTCTAACTGTGCTTTATTGAGTTTAGTCGTTTGCATAGTTTGCCTTGTCCCTGTAAACAAAATACGGATTTTTGGTGTTTTTTGTTCCGAATATACTTTATCCACAAAATTCCCTATCTTTGTAGTACAGTTTTAACCAATACGAAAGGGGTGCCTTACTTTTCAGGCTGAGATCATACCCTTGAACCTGATGCCGATAATGCGGACGCAGGAATTCGACCTTATTTGTAGAGGCTCATCCTAGGTGTGCCTCCGTACGATCTCCCTTTCGTGCTAAACCAATTAGTACGATGAATAAATACTACATTTTACAAAAAACGCTGCTACTTATAGCGTGCTCTATCTCTACACTTCCCGTTTGGGGACAGTTTACCCTTTCGGGAATCGTTAGGGCAGCAGAAGATGGCGAGCCACTTGCTCGAGCTTCGGTGATGTCCAAGCTAAGTGATCCGATACAAACAGACAGTAACGGAAGGTTTGAGATAAAAGACCTGCCTAGCGGAACATATTTACTTGGCTTTGCTTATATCGGGCGAAAAACGATTGCAAAAAAAGTAGTGCTCAGTGATAATCGGTCGATTATTGTTGAGATGGAACTTCAGGTATCCGAACTGGAGGAGTTAGAAGTTACCTCTACGTACGTAAGCGAAGATATGCCCATCACGTACACCAAAGTAGAACGACAAGAGATCGAAAAACTTAACTTGGCGCAAGACTTACCGATTCTACTGCGCTTTCAGCCGTCTATTGTGGCTACTTCCGACGCGGGAGCAGGTGTAGGCTACACGGGCATACGGGTACGAGGTAGCGACGCAACCCGTACCAATGTAACAATCAACGGGATTCCCCTTAATGATGCGGAGTCACAGGGTGTTTTTTGGGTGAATATGCCTGATTTTGCCTCTTCGGTGAGCAGTCTTTATATCCAGCGCGGCGTAGGAACATCCACCAACGGGGCAGGGGCGTTCGGAGCGAGTGTCAATATCCAAACCGAAGAAGCTACCGACGAGCCTTTTGCCGAAATCAACAACAGTTATGGCTCGTTCAATACCTGGAAGCATAACGTACGCTTCGGGACAGGAAAAACTGCGGATCGGGTGAGTGTAGCGGGACGGCTTTCTAAGGTGACTTCGGATGGTTTTATTGATCGGGCGTTTTCGGATTTGAAATCCTTTTTCGTGACGGGAAAATACGAAGATGTAGAAGGTGGTCACGAACTAGAGGCGAATATTTTCTCTGGTCAAGAGCAGACGTATCAGGCGTGGTATGGCGTTCCCGAAGCGGCACTCGAAGAGGGAAACCGCACCTTAAATATCGTTGATTATGAGAACGAGACCGACAACTATCAGCAAGATCACTATCAGTTGATTTACACCAAACGCGGTCTTTTTGGATTGAACCTCAACGCAAATGCAGCCCTCCATTACACCTACGGACGAGGTTACTTTGAGCAATACAGGACTAATGATGCCTTGGCAGATTACGGCATTTCCCCCGTCACGCTAGGCGATACAACGGTAGAAAACTCCGACGTAATTCGTCGCCTTTGGTTGGATAACGACTTTTATGGCATCGTCTATAACCTGAATTATTATGGCGAAAAGCTGGATTTACACTTGGGCGGCGGCTGGAATCGTTACGAGGGCGCACATTTTGGTGAGGTGATTTGGGCGGAATTTACCTCAAATAGCGAAATCCGAGAGCGATATTACGATAACGATGCCACCAAAACGGATTTCAACACCTTCCTTAAAGCGACCTACGAACCCGTAGATCAACTTTCTTTGTTCGCCGACCTCCAAATCCGACAGATAAGCTATAAGTTTCTGGGCTTTGATAACGAGGGCAGGAACGTTACGCAAGACGATCACCTGATATTTTTTAATCCGAAGTTTGGGGCGCGATTCACGTCAAACGCGCATCAGTTTTATGCCTCTTACGCTGTCGCTCACCGCGAGCCTAACCGCAACGACTACACCGAATCCACACCAAAAAGCCGCCCTAATCCCGAGGTTTTACGAAACGTAGAGGCAGGTTACTCCTACTCAAAAGGTGTCTTGAATCTCTTCGGAAACTTTTACTACATGAACTACAAAGATCAACTCGTTGTCACGGGAGCGGTTAATGACGTAGGAGCATATACGCGCCAGAACGTAGCAAAAAGCTATCGCCTCGGCGTAGAGCTTGGCGCAGAGGCGAACTGGGAGAACGTTTCTTTGAAGGGAAACTTGACCTTAAGCCAAAACAAAATTCAGGAATTTACTGAGTTTTTGGATGACTTTGATAACGGCGGACAAATCCAAAACACGTACACGGATACCGACATCGCCTTTTCACCGAGTGTAGTCGGTGCGGCGGAAGTGACGTATCGTCCTGTAAAAGGCTTGGAAGTGAGCTTTTTGAATAAATATGTCGGAGAGCAGTTTTTGGATAATACCCAAAGCGATGCCCGTAAAATTGATGCGTATTTTGTGAGTGATCTGCGTTTACAATATCAATTCAAGACGAAGCCGTTCAAAAATGTTGGTTTAAACCTACTCATCAATAACGTTTTTGATGTCGAGTACGAAGCCAACGGCTACACTTTTGGCTACCTTGCAGGCGGCAAGACGGTTCATGAAAACTTTTTCTTCCCGCAGGCAGGGACAAACTTTTTAGTGGGTTTGCAGGTGCGGTTTTAAGCTCGTCTTACGCTTTTTTGGAGCCTTGAACGAAGAAAGGATCGTAATAAATACCGAGTTTTTTGACTCTTGAACGAATCGCGCCTTTTGTCTGCCCAAAGTGTCTGGATAAATCGCTTGTAGTAATACCTTCCTCGTACAAGGCTTTGAGTTCTTCGTCAAGTTCAGGAGTCCAAGGCTGATAAGCTTGCTTGTGAGTTTTCTTGACTTTCTCCATGTAGCTAGGAGCTTTTTTAGCCTCAACAGAAGGAGCAGGCGTAGTTTTTGACTCTTCTTCTTCCTTTTTCACGCGCATTACACGAATGTTTGGTGAATCGGGAAAGTCTTTTGGCAATAACGTCTCAGGGATATAAACGGTAGCTTTGGTACGAGTCGCAGCTACATACAATAGATTGATTTCCTCGTTGATTTTTGCGAAAGCTAAAGCATCATCCGCGTTCTGTTTCGCGAGTTGCTCCACGCGCTCTTCCGTGATAAAATCATTGACCAACTGAACCGTATCGTATTCCATGCCCTTGCAGCGATGCACCGTAGAAAAAATCATTTCTGCCTCCGCTTTCTCATCTCCTTCGATGTGCTTGTTCTTAATTTGCCTGATGATTTTTGGAATTTCATTTCCATATTCTTTCACAATCTCTACCATCATGCTGAGTTGTACGTCTTGCGCCTTATCAATGTAGGCTTCAAGGTCTTTAATATCTGACATTTTCCGAATCAACTGATCTCTTATCCGCCCTTTTTTGCCGTTTTGAAGATTCAAGACGTCGTACAAAGAAGCCCCTTCGTTCGCATAGGTATATGAGTTGATGTTTCCCTCGAAGTAAATGCTTTTGACTTGCTTTTTCTCGGTCACGTACTCAATAGCTTTGAGTAGCAGTCCTAGGTTTGTTCTTCCTATGACTGCCTTTGTAGCTACTTTTTCTGTTTTTCCAAGCCCTGTGATCTTGTCGGGAGTGTCTGCTTTAAGGTGTTTTTTCCATGAAAGGATCGCTGAGGCTAGGTTGGCGAGGTCTTGCCCAAATCGGAAACTCGTTGAAAGCTGATAAGTCTTAAAGTCTGTTTTTTCTAGGGAATTTACCGCATACCGCCAGCCGTAAATCTGCTGATGGGTGTCTCCGACAATTATTTTGGTCGCTTTTTGGCGCGAAAATACATCTAACATCGCCTCCGAAGCATCTTGTCCCTCATCAAACAAAATGTAATCGTAAGGCAAAACAGGCTTAGAAAGTTGAAATTTTTTGAGATAAAAGTCATGCGTGACCTCAATTTCGCCACTGTCCATTTTACTTAGCAAGACCCTTACTTGGCGTTCTATGTAAGGATAAAATGTTGAAACAAAAGTATTTGCTTTTGGATCAGCTACTGTTTTTAGATAATTCAAGTCTTTAACACGTGAGACTCTACTATTACAAAAGTAGGAAACAAACTTATTGATGTGGTTGGCGATTACGTACTCAGTATGTCGCTCACCATTGCCTTGTAAGCCCAGTAGCTCGGTAATTTCGTGGGTTTTGTAGCCCCGCGCATTGACTTTATAACCGTTACGACGGACAATGTACTGATACGCCAGCGAGTGGGCTGTTTCGATACGAACATTACGTCGCCCTTGCTCAGCAAACTTTTTGGCAGCTTCCAATTTTACGGTACGATTGAACGCTAAATAGAGTATTTTACTACTCAAAGGGCGTGTTCTTGCATATTCAATGACCGTCGTTGTCTTTCCTGAACCCGCCACGGCATTAATTTTAATACTTCCCGACGAGTCGATGATGGCTTCCTGTTCTGAGGTAAATTTCATTACGAGCAAGATACTAAAATTGAGATGGACTATTCTACTTTTCAGTGTACTTTGTTTATCGATATGATTTTAGAAAACAAAAAACGACAAAAGCCTAGCTTACAAGAGACTTTTGCCGTTTACTTATACCTTAGTTGTGCTTATGCCCTGGCTGGAGCTTAGTCGTTCGCTTTCGCGGCTCACAGGAATCCCTCCCACAATGCCAATCAGCAGATTATCGGCAATACCGACTCGCATCTGTGGGCGCATCACCATATCAAAGTCACCATGAGCAAAGGTTTTATTGAACTCAACGCCAATAAAGTTTCGTGTTTTTTGAAACCACTAATCAGACATTCATCGTAAGGAAGTGAGGATTGCACGACCATTGCTAGTGGCGGCTCAAGGTCTTCTTGTACAGCGGCTTGCTGCTGAACAAACAAATCAATTTTCGTGTTTTTCTTCTTGCTATTTTTCTCTGAGTCATTATCGTCATACTCCTCTATGGCATCTTCGTAGCCCGGTAACTGCTCTACAATCATTTCCACAATGCTCTCTTGGTCGTTGAAGGATAGGTCTTCGGGAACGTAGCTTAGGTTGGAATCCGCTGTATCCACACTGACGTTGAACAGATAAAGTCCTAACAGTCCGCAGAGGACTTTATGAAAGATACTATTTCGCAATCGACTTACCACAACTCAAAAATGGGTGTTTTCCGTCAAAAAAAGCGATTCCGAGGAAGGTTTACCTACCCCTATTACGCAAAACCTTTGTTTTCGACTCATCTCAACCTCCATCAAAAGATAAAAGAGCTATTCATGTATTGTTTTCAATATCAAACCCTTAAAAGCTCCCTTGCGCTGCGGAAGGTGCTTTCACTGGGGTTACTTCCGCCAATCATTTGTGCGATCTCACGGATACGCTCCTCGCGGGAGAGCAAACGGAGGTTTGAAGTTACGCGCTCGGCGTTTTGATCCTTATAAACGAAATAATGCGCGTCCCCGCAGGCGGCAACCTGTGGCTGGTGGCTGATTGTGATCACTTGATGCTTGTTTGCCATATTTTTCATCATCTCACCCACTTTTATGGCAATTTCCCCCGATATTCCTGTGTCGATTTCATCAAAAACGATGGTCGGCAGAGCGATTTTATCTGCCAAAATGTATTTTATCACCAACATTAGGCGTGAAAACTCGCCCCCAGATGCAACGTCCTGCAACGGCTCGGGTTTGATACCTTTGTTTGCTGAGAACAAAAAGCGCGTTTGGTTCATGCCGAGCGCATGAGCTTTGACGCTCTCCATCTCGACGACCAGATAAGCGTTTTTCATCCCCAGTGATTGGAGCAAGTCATGTACTTCCTGCTCAATTTTTGGAAGTACTGCCCTTCGAGATTCAGAAAGTATGCTGGCTTTTTCGTTGAGTTCGGTTTCGGTTTTTTCTAAGGTTGCCTTTGCTGATTGAAGTTCCTCATCAAAGTTTTCTACGCGGCTGACTTTTTCGCCTAACTCATCGCGCAACGTGATCAGCTCATCGACGGTCTGGACATGGTGTTTTTGCTGTAAACCATAGAGTGCGTTGAGTTGCTGACGGAGTAATTCAGCACGTTCTTCGTCCACAAAAAGGTCTTCGAGTTCGGTTTCTACCTGCCCACTTACATCTTTGATTTCGATAAAAGCACTTTGAAGTCGCTCGTATAATTCTTCGTATTGCGCTGAGAACTTCACTACTTTTTGTAGAGCCGAAACTGTCTCTTGTAACATTGCCTCAGCGGATTGCTCTTCTCCTGTCAGTATTTTTTGTGCCAGCGAAAGCTGCTGCCCGATTCCTTCCACATTTTCGATACGCTCGAGTTCTTGTTCCATTGCTTCCTGATCTAGCTCGTCGAGTGGAAGTTTTTGGAGTTCGTTGAGTAAAAACGTGTTATAGTCGTGTTCCTTTTGGAGTGACTGGCTGTCTTTGAGGAGCTTGCGGTAGGCGGATTCAGCCTTTTGGTACACCGAAAATGCCGTTTGATACGCCAAAACCTGTGTTTTATTCTGAGCATAAGCATCCAAAATACCAAGTTGAAATTCGGCACTTCCGAGCTGTAAAGTATCGTGCTGGGAGTGGATGTCCATCAGCGCAAGGGCTAGACGACGAAGGTTATCAAGGGTAATGGGTGTGTCGTTCACAAACGCGCGTGAGCGTCCTGCGGGCGTAATTTGCCGACGAATTACGCACTCGGTTTCGTAGTCAAGGTCAAGCTCATCAAAAAGAGGCTGCAAAGCGTAGGCAGAAATATCAAATGTCCCTTCGATAACACATTTCTGAGCTACATCAAGTAGTACTTTAGTGTCGGCACGTTTTCCACTTAGTAGCCCCAAAGCACCTAATAAAATAGACTTTCCCGCACCTGTTTCGCCCGTAATGATATTCAGGGATGAGACAGGACTCATTTGAAGGTCACGGATCAGGATGTAATTTTCAATCGTTAAGCTCTTCAGCATACACTCAAAAATCTGATGTTTTACTTTCTACGATTTCGTTGATCGTCTCCCAAGCGAAGGTGGCTTTACGCCCTCTAATCTTAAGTACCAGAGAGTCGTCGTGTGCTAGAACCTGACCATGAAAGACCCCGCCACTTTTCAAGACTACATCAACCTCTTTTGGAACCGTCTGTTCCGTCCGAAATTTTGCTACCGACCAACGAACCAGTCGTTTCATAGGTGCAAATTACGAAAGTTTGCCCATAGCCGTCTGGAAGCGAAGCCCTTCTTTTTTGGCGCGTGCGTAAATTGGGTCACCAAGGTGTCCTAGGTTGGGTACATCGGACATGGTATCGGATAAGATAACGACCTTTTGCGCAAGGGTGGGTTCAAAGTCCATGATCTGCTTTAAGCTAGTGGCCACACAGTGTGATTTTGCCTGTCCAGCCAAAAAAACGCGCTCAAATTGGTTCAACTCGTCCAGCAAGCGTTGATTTCGCTGTGTCTCGGGCTGGTTTTCCACGGGAACCTGCGCCTGAAAGATACCGAAGTGTTCTGTTTGGGGGTTCGTTCCCTTGATTTCGGTACGATAATTTTTCCCTGTTTTTTCAGCCCATCGGATGGTGGCATCCAAAATATCCTTGTAAATGGCGTTCCCCCAAGACCCCATCAGGCAGTGGTGCGGCCAGATGATGTGTGGAAATTCGCCTTGTCGCTCCAGTGCTTTAAGGTAGGTGAGCGTTTCCTCTGGGTTAAAAAGCGGTTTCCAAGTACCCGCCTCCACCTCCTGTACCGAGATATTGGTAAACGGTGCTGGATGCTTTCCTTCTGCGTTTTTCCAATAGCTAGGATGCGAAATATCGTGTATCGGGTGGGAGTCAATCGTCAGGCAGATGTAATCAAGTTCGTCAGTATCCTGTTCAATAAACTTTGCTAGGCGTTGCGCATCTTCTACCGCTCCCGGGACGGAAAGGGCGCCTTCGGGGTGGCAGAAGTCATTTTGAGCGTCAATGATCAGGAGTGCATTTTGGGTTTTCATGGTATTCGATAGTTAGTTTATTTACTTAACGTAAAAAATACACTAAGGTTCAGTTTCTTCATTAGGATTACTTCTTACTAAGAGAAAAACTATTTTTGTAACGACGAAGTTATAGAAAAATCAAAACAGGGTATGTTTCCCATATCCAACCAAAAAAAATGAATTTATGAGTACGTACTATAATCTAAAAGTTAAGGAGGTCATTCGAGAAACCAAAGACGCTGTTGTTATTCACTTTAAGCAGCCTTTGTTCAAGAAGGTGAAGTACAAGCCAGGGCAATTTTTGACGCTACTAGTGCCGATAGAAGACAAGGTGGTGCGCCGCTCTTACTCCATCTGTACAGCTCCTAATCTGGATAGTACCGTGGCAGTATCCGTAAAGCGTGTAGAGGGCGGCTTGGTATCCAACTACCTGAATGATACTATAAATCAAGGACAGAAGATCGAAATTATGGAGCCGATGGGGAATTTTACCCTGATGGTGGATAAGTCAGCCGAGCGTCATCATGTTATGCTGGGTGGGGGAAGCGGCATTACACCGCTGATGTCCATGTTGAAGTCAGTACTTGTATTTGAGCCTAAGAGTACGGTTTCGTTGATTTATGCTAACCAAAATGAGCAGTCGATCATATTCAAAGACCAGCTCAAAAAGCTGCAAGCGAAGATCGATGGGTTGCACGAGCTGAATCCCATGCTCGGG
>CAZNAK010000006.1:0-8866 GCA_964570645.1 uncultured Cytophagales bacterium
AGCGGATAGTTATTTTTCCTAAATTTAGCAAATTCCTAAAAATCCTAGTTGAACCAAACTAACTTTATCTTTCGTTCGTAGTCGCTTGCGAAGAAAATAAGCGCAAAGCTACCAGACTACACTTCATGGCTATTTCCGCTTTTTTTCCAACAGAAAACAACGAAGATGAACGAAATAAGTGCAAGCACGCTGTTTATCGTAAAGACTACCGAGAAATTTTCGGGATTGTTATCATACACCCATCCTGAAATAAACGCCCCCGTAGCAATGCCAATTTCGAGCGCGATGTAAAGCGTGGCAATAGCTCGTCCCCGATAGGCCTCCAAGCTTAAGTCGATCACCCAGGCAAAAAGCGTAGGGCTAGTAAACCCCACGGCTACACCAAACAAGGCAGCGGAAACAAAAAATTCCGTTTGTGTGGTGACAAACACCGTATAAACTGAGGCACCTAACAGCATCGCTGAAGCAAAAAGTAACACTTCTACTCGCCCAAACCGATCCGAAACCTTACCCGCAATAATTCGAACACTCAGCGACCCTACGATAAAATAGGCATAATACAAGCCTTTGTTTCTCAATCCAAGATGTTCACTAAAGTCGGGAATTATTGTTAAGACGATTCCAAAAGCGAAGACACTACACATCATGATAAAAGAAGGCGAAAAAACACGGGGTTCGATGATTTCATCACGCCGTAAACGTAAGTCCGACCATCGAAATGGCTTTTTTTGTGGCAATGACTCAGGTAAACGAAGTAGAATCGCGATAGAAACTACCGCTACGGCCGAAGAAATGTAAAATAGCTGATCCAGTGAGCCTAAATACGGCATTAACTCTTGTCCGATTACGGGACCACTCGCAATACCTAAACTATTTACAATACCGATAATTCCCATCGCCTCCCCTCGGCGTGTAGCGGGTACCACATCGGCAACGTACGCAGAAAGACCGGTCGGTTTAAAGCCTGTAGAAAGACCATGAAAAAAGCGCAAAGCCATAAATGCTGCTACCGTTGTCAGGATAGGATAAAGCAAACTACAAACTACACAGACCAAAGTTCCAAATATCATGACAGGAACCCTACCGATGGTATCCGTGAGCTTACCGCTAAAAGGACGAGAAAGTCCCGCTGTCAAGGCAAAAAGTGAAATGATTAATCCTTTGTAGTCCGCCCCGCCCAGTTCCTCCAGAAAGTTAGGTAACTCAGGAATAATAATATTAAAGCTAATTGAAAAAAGTAATGCACTCAGACAGAGTAGCAAAAAGTTAGCAGTGTAGATCATGGAATGGCTAATAACAAAAAGGCGATAAGGTACTTTACACGATAAACCCCTAAGAGTATGGATTCACTCCTAAGGGTTCTTTAAAATAAGATCGCCTACGTTAGGCGACTACCTCTTTTTCTTGCTGATGTGTTAGCTCCATTACCTCCACAATGTTATCAACGGTTAGATCACCTAGTGCGCTTAACTTTTTGCCATCACCATAAACATTAGCGGCATACTGTGCGATATCTCTGTATTTCTCTGGAGAAACGCCGGTTTGTGGGAAGGATTGCAAAAGGTTGTTTTCGTCGAGCCAGTTCTCAAATTTTTCGATGAACTGCATCGCTCTCTCTACCGTATCCCCTTCCGTAATACCAAACAAACGCTCGCCTAACTTCGCAAATCGCGCCACTCCCCGATCGTGCCGAACCAGCCAACGAAAATAGGCAGGATAAATCGTAGCCAATCCTCTTCCGTGGGCTAACTTGGGGTAAAAACCACTTGCCGCGTGTTCAATGGAGTGCATCGTAAACCCTGAAGGCATTCGTCCCGCCGTTTGATACCCGTTCAGTGCCAAGTCTGAGGCCCAGAACAGGTCAGCTCTTAGATTTTCGTTCTGAAGGTCTTTTTTAAGTTTCGGAAGCGTCTCTATGACCGTATTCATAACGGCTTCGGAATATCGGTCCGCCAAAGGTGAATGGTCGCCCCCCAAAATGTAGTTTTCCAAGACATGACTCAATATATCGGCGGCTCCGTCCTCGGTGGTCGTTTCGCTGAGTGTGGTCGTGTAAGCGGGATTCATAAAGGCAACCTTTGGTTTGAGTACTTCGTGTCCCAAGACCGACTTACCGTTAACGGCTTCGTTAGAGATTACGGCATAAGCCGTCACCTCTGAAGCGGTCGCTGCTGTCGTCGGGATGGCAATGACGGGCAAAGCACCTGTGTATTTTCCTGCTTTTTCTTCACCTAGTACGTACTCCCAAATATCATCTGCCTTTTCATGAACTAAGAGAGCAATGGCTTTAGCTGCATCAATTACAGAACCTCCTCCAAAAGCGATAATGCTATCCACGCCTTCCGTTCGTGCTACCTGAGCCGCCTTATTGATCGTTTTGGCTTGTGGGTTTGGTTCAATGCCTTCAAATAACATCGTCTGGATGCCCGCTTTATGTAATGCCTTTTGCATTGGCTCAAGGAAGCCGAGTCGCTTCACGGAACCTCCTCCAATTACCAACAATGCTTTTTTGCCCACCTCGGAGGAGGCTTTGGTAAAGGCATCAAGTTGATTTTTACCAAAAAAAATGCGGGTGGGATTATAAATACTAAAGTCTTTCATCAAAAAATGTGGGTTAATGTAATATTTGGTCTTCAAACGCTAACCTCACGTAGAATGTTCACACGAATAAGCGAAGCAGAATCATCCACATTTGTAGGTGGATTAGTGGAACAAAGGCTAAGAGTTGCGTCTTCCGCGTCGTGCCGCCATGAGCAGATCCATGTTTTTGAGCGGCAGCATGAATTTCTGAGCTAGGTCTTCGTTGGTCATTGCCCCCTTGAAAGCATATACACTTTCACAGAAGCGCGGTTCGTCGGCAACCATTCCCTCAATGCCGCCATGTTCCGCAATTTGCAACAACATAGGGGTAAAGACATTGCTAATTGCGTTGGTCGCTGTACGTGCTACCCGCGAGGGGATGTTAGGTACGCAATAGTGCATAACATCATATTTACGAAAAATCGGGCGAGCGTGTGTTGTCGGCTCGGAGGTCTCAAAGCAACCTCCATGGTCAATACTTACATCAATAATCACGGCATCGGACTTCATGGTGGAAACCATTTCTTCGGTCACAACGACAGGTGTGCGTCCTCGCATAGGGCTGAGTGCGCCAATAGCCACATCAGCTCTTTCTAAGGCTTCAGTGAGTGCTTCGTTATCCAAAATTGCCGTGTAAAGGTTGGGATTTCCAAGATTGTATTTGGTACGACGGAGTTTGTATATGTTGTTATCAAATACCTTCACGTTACCGCCTAAAAATAATGCCGTTCGGGCTGCGTATTCGCCTACCGTCCCTGCCCCCAGAATAACGATGTTAGCGGGTGCAACGCCCGTTATACCACCCAAAACCATCCCGCGTCCGTTGTTTGTGCTGTTAAGATACTCGGCCGCAATGAGCATGACGGTACTACCAGCGATCTCGCTCATAGCCCGCATAATTGACAGGTTTCCACCTTGGTCTTTGAGTAACTCAAAACCAATCGCGGTAAGTTTTTTCTCCAGCACTTTTGCAAAAAACTCACGCTTGATAATTGCTGGCTGAATGGCTGAAATCAGCGTTGCCCCCCGCTGCATCCAGTCTATTTCTTCAAAGGTTGGTGGCGCGATTTTCAGAAGAATATCGGCAGATTCAAAAACTTCCTTTGCCGAATAAACGATTTGCGCGCCAGCTTCGCTGTAATCGTTATCTGTATGCTTTGAGAGTAAGCCTGCTCCCGTTTGTACGATCACCTGATGCCCGTTACTGACCAATACCTCCACGGCTCCTGGGCGCAACGGTACACGATTCTCATAAGGTGTAATTTCTTTAGGGATACCGATACGAAGCTCCTCCTTTGATGTTTTGATAGGAGCAAGCATTTCTTGCGGCTGGTACTGCTCGTAGGCTTCTATAATTTGTTTAGCGTCAGTCATGGCGTTTTAGGCTTAGGATGCGTTCGTTGGGAGCACTCCCAAGTTGTAAACTTAACGATAGATAACGCATCGGCCAAAGCAAGTGGATACGTTCTGGCCACTCTACCCAACAAAAAGCGTTTTTTTGTTCCAAATAGTCCTCCCAGCCCATATCTAAAGCCTCTTCGGGGTCACTGATACGATAAAAATCAAAGTGAAAGATAGATTTGTTTTCTGCTGCCTCGTACTCGTTGACAATCCCGAAGGTCGGACTGCTTATGTTGTCCTGAACGCCCAAATACTGACCAAGTTTACGAATCAGGGTCGTCTTCCCTGCACCCATTTCTCCCTCAAAAAGCCAGACAGACAGCCCCTTCGCATAGCCAAAAATTTCTGGAAGATAGTCCTTCCATTCCGAAAGATCATACACATGAAAGATATTTTCTTTCATTTTTATCGTCGTCGTACTTTAAAGTCAGTAAAATTAATTTCGGTCGGGATCTCTCCCTTGCAGGGGCGATAAGCCAGTAAGGTAACGGAGCTTTTCGGATAAATATTCACTTTAACCTCCCCGTGTTGGTACGTAACGAGCGTGGATTTACTTACGCGGACTACGCCGCCATCACTGGTATCACGGCTCTTCTCGGTTTTGATGATGCAACCAAATGAGGGTCGGAAAGAAACGATATGCGTGCTATTACTGCTATTTCGTAAGCGTACCAATGTATTAAATCGTGTATCAATGGTGGACTTACGATGCTGTACGTAAATTTCTACCCCACTGCGCCTCTCCCAAACTACCCACCTTCCCTCCGCACTCAGGCTTTTTTCTTTCATAGAACTCGTTTGTGCCCAGAGGGATAACGGAGCCATAAGACAAAAAATAAGGAAGGAAAATCGTTTCATGTTTTAGCTTTAGTATGATAATGGTAAATACGCCAGAAAATTACATTTCACAAAACCTTAGCCAAAAATACGGGAAGCGTTTGCAACAGATAGGGGTTTTTCGTAAATAGCATATTAAATTTTACATCCTTTAGCGCGTGGAACTGACTTTTGATTCTTTTGATAGCTTCTCGAACATCCTAAGTGCCAACACCTCTTACACGCTGTTTGCGGCAGGGCTGGCACTGTTGATATTACTATTTTTTACGCTCTTTTTGCTTAGTTTGCGTGGTCGTAAAAGCCGTAAGGTCGTTTCGGCACGGGGAAAAATGTCCTTTGACCCTAAATACCTAGATAAACTCAAGACAGTCAGTAACGACACGCAGGAGCTAATCGGTCAGCTTAACGAAACGATTCACGAAAAAGAGCAAGAGATTTCACACAAATATGAGCGCATCCAGCAACTGGAAGAAAAAGCCCAACGCGTAGAGCTTCAAATTGAGGAACAAAACCGTCAGGCACGCAAGCCCTTCAACTTTGGTTCTTTTTTAATTGGTCTTTTCATCGGGCTGCTTATTGCAGGTGGATTAGGCGGCTTTGCCGTTTACAGTCGTTGGATTGAGTTGGTGAAATAGTTTTTCAAAAAAAGCCCATAGAACTCATCAGCTTATGACCTCCTCAGCAGTTGTGGCTTTATGACTGGAGTTTTCCCAAAGTAGGCGTTCGATAGAGAAAAAGAAAGATTGTCAGTCTATTCCCAGAGTACTTTAAACTACTGTGAAGGATCTTGGGCGGAACATCAGCCTTTAAGTAAAATATAAGTTTTGTAGTCTTTTAGAGAATGCCGTTCTTTACGTGAATAAAAACGACAATTCGACTTTTTTATGATTACGCAGACCGAAACGCAACAAAACACCCCCGAACTTCTTGCCAAAATTATCTCACACGCCAAAGAGTACGGTTTTGTCTTCCAGTCCAGCGAAATATACGATGGTCTGCAAGCAGTTTATGATTACGGACAAAACGGTGCCGAACTTCGTAATAACCTCCAACAAGTCTGGTGGAAAGCCATGACGCAGCTTCACGAGAATATTGTTGGCATTGACGCGGCAATTTTTATGCACCCAACGACCTGGAAAGCCTCTGGCCACGTGGACTCGTTCAGCGATCCGATGATCGATAACAAAGATTCCAATAAACGCTATCGTGCCGATATGCTTCTGGAGGATAAAGCCATTATTTATGAGCGAGCAGGTGAAGCCGAGCGCGGGCAACGCTTGGTAACGAAAATGAACCAGCTTTTGGAGGCGGATGACTTGGAAGGCGTACGCCAGTTGATTTTGGACGAAGAAATTGTCTGCCCGATCTCAGGAACCGCAAACTGGACAGAAGTACGGCATTTTAACCTGATGTTCTCGACGCAAGTAGGCGCGATTGCCGATGAGTCCAGCGAGATTTACCTCCGCCCAGAGACGGCACAGGGTATTTTTATCAACTACGCCAACGTCCAAAAAACGGGACGTATGAAGATTCCTTTTGGGATCGCGCAGGTGGGTAAAGCGTTCCGAAATGAGGTCGTTGCCCGCCAGTTTATTATGCGAATGCGCGAGTTTACGCAGATGGAAATGCAGTTTTTTGTCGCCCCAGGGACAGAAATAGAGTGGTACGAAGCATGGAAAGCGCAGCGCATGAAGTGGCACTTGGCTCTTGGCACACCTAAAGAGAAACTCCGCTTTCATGATCACGAAAAGCTCGCTCACTACGCCAACGCCGCCGCCGACATCGAGTTTGACTTCCCGATTGGATTCAAAGAAGTTGAAGGTATTCACTCCCGTACGGACTTTGATCTCAAAAGCCACGAGGAGTTTTCGCGCAAAAAAATGCGGTACGCCGACCCACAAGCAAAAACGAATTACATTCCGTACGTGGTCGAAACCTCCATCGGTTTGGATCGCTTATTCCTACTCACGCTTTGTAATGCCTACAAGGAAACGGAATACGAAGACGACAAAGGAAATAAGAAAAATCGTACTTTCCTTTCGTTTCATCCTGCGTTAGCTCCAATTAAATTGGCGGTATTCCCCCTCGTCAAAAAAGACGGCTTACCAGAAAAAGCGCGTCAGATTATGGATGACCTCAAATACGATTTCAACGTATTTTATGAAGAGCGTAACGCGATTGGTAAACGCTACACCCGTCAAGATTTGATCGGAACGCCATTCTGTGTAACCGTGGATTTTGATACCCTCGAAGACGATACCGTAACGCTACGTTACCGCGACACGACAAAACAAAAGCGTGTAAAAATAGCCGAATTACGCGGTATTTTGGAGAAAGAAACTTCGGTAAAAAGTATTTTAAAGCAGCTTTAAAACTCCCATCCCTCACAGTGGTCAAAGACCCTGGGAGTGGATGTTTGCCGTGGTCGCGTCCGACCACATCTTAACAGCACTTATGACCAAAACAAAACTCCCCGAGCCAGGCTACTTCAAAAACCTTCTTGTCTTAGACATTGAGACCGTTCCCGTAGTACCTCGCTTTACCGAACTCAGCCCTGCCCTACAAAAGCTCTGGGAATATAAGGCGCAGTTTATGCTCCAAAAAGAGCCTGAACGTACAGCGGCGGACTTATTTGAGGATAGAGGTGGGATTTATGCGGAGTTCGGGAAGATTGTCACGATTTCGGTCGGTTTTTTCTATTTCAATGACGACCATGAATTAAGTCTTCGTGTCAAAGCCATCGCTAACGACGACGAAAAAGTACTTTTGGAGGAGTTTTGTGAACTCGTCAACACTAAGTTCAATGCAAAGCGACTTGCTTTCATCGCTCATAATGGAAAAGAGTTTGATTTCCCTTACATCGGGCGGCGGCTACTGGTTCAGCAAGTACCCATTCCCGACGCGCTCGAACTTCGGGATAAAAAGCCCTGGGAAATCCAGCACCTCGACACGATGGAACTTTGGAAGTTTGGAGATCGTAAAAACTTTACCCAACTAGCATTGCTCGCCGCCATTTTTGGTTTACCAACCAGCAAAGGCGACATTGACGGCAGTCAGGTAAGCACAGTGTATTACGAAGAAAATGACCTTAAACGCATCGCGCGCTACTGCAATGAGGACGTAAAACTCACCGCACAAGTTTTTCTTCGTCTCATGGGCTGGACGATAATGCGAGAGGAGAATATTATGCTGTTGTAGAGTCTATTGGTACTTTAATATGTTTTTTCTAATCACAAAATGGGGAAGATACCCACGGTTTGGTACGCATTACTCCCACTCGATAGTCGCTGGCGGTTTGGAGCTAATGTCATAGACAACGCGATTTACGCCTTTCACCTGATTGATGATTTGGTTCGAGATTTCTGCTAAAAACTCGTACGGCAGATGCACCCAGTCTGCCGTCATACCGTCCAGGCTAGTTACAGCACGGAGGGCAACGACCTGCTCGTAGGTACGCTCATCCCCCATTACTCCAACGGACTGCACAGGAAGCAAAACTGTACCCGCTTGCCAGACTTGGTCATACAGGTTGTGTTCTTTAAGCCCGTCGATAAAACGTTTATCGACTTCCTGAAGGATTCTAACTTTTTCTGCCGTAATGTCACCCAAAATACGAATGCCAAGCCCCGGGCCAGGAAAGGGATGCCGGCCAAGGATGGTTTGTGGTACGTTTAACTCACGCCCAACACGACGCACTTCGTCCTTGAAAAGCATCCGAAGCGGTTCAACGACTCTGAGATTCATCTTTTCGGGCAGACCACCGACGTTGTGATGCGATTTGATCGTCGCCGAAGGACCTTTTACGGATACTGACTCAATCACATCGGGATAAATCGTTCCTTGCCCAAGCCACTTAATGTCGGTTAATTTTTTTGCCTCTTGATCAAAAATGTCAATGAATGCCCCGCCGATGATCTTCCGTTTTTTCTCGGGATCAGATACACCTTTAAGTTTATCGTAAAAGTAGCCCTTTGCGTCAATACCCTTTACGTTTAGCCCCATTTGATGATAGGCTTCCAGAACTTCCTCAAACTCGCCTTTTCGGAGC
>CAZNAK010000006.1:8876-21990 GCA_964570645.1 uncultured Cytophagales bacterium
AACGATCGCCGATCGCTTGATTCAGTAGTGTGGCAGCAACGGTAGAATCTACTCCCCCCGAAAGTGCCATCACGACACGATCGTTACCAAGTTGTTTTTGCAATGCTGCGACAGTCTCCTCCGCAAACGCAGCGGGAGTCCAGTCTTGGGTGCATCCACAGACACCAACCAAGAAGTTTTCAAGCATCGTTCTTCCCTCAACCGTATGGGTTACTTCAGGATGAAACTGAAAGCCAAAAGTATCCTCCGCTTTGACGCGAAACGCGGCTACAGGAATACTTTCTGTGTGGGCGATGACCTCGAAGTTATCGGGTAACTGCGTGATGCTATCGCCGTGCGACATCCAAACCTGCGACTGGTTGGCCGTGGATTTTAACACAGGGTTTTCAGTGGCCGTTTGGAGTTTGGCGCGTCCATACTCCCGAAGCTCAGAAGCTTTTACCTGTCCGCCGCTCTGATGAACAAGAAGCTGCGCACCATAGCAAAGCCCTAGTACGGGAACCTTCTTTCGATAGGCAGATAGGTCAGGATTGGGCGCATCAGTATCCCGCACCGAGCAAGGACTTCCCGACAAAATTACGCCTTTGGTCGCCGCATCAAGGTTTGGGGCAGCGTTGAACGGATGGATTTCACAAAAGATGTTCAACTCACGCACCCGACGGGCAATAAGCTGCGTGTACTGTGAGCCAAAATCAAGGATAAGAACTTTTTCTTGCATCAGGAACAGGGGTCAGTAGACTACAAAGATAGGAAGCGAAATCTGTTTTTCATCGTATTGCTTAAAAGCTGTTGATTTAAGAGACGTTTTTTGGATAGAGGGTGTTTTACTATTCTTTTTGCGTTAGGCCAACCACAAACGAAAGAAAAAATAGGCACAAGAACGCTCGACAGTCCTCGTACCTTTGTATCATTCCCCCATCAAGGTTTAGCTTGCAAGTTCTGCCTTCACCTTGTCATTGAAAAGTTTAGCAAAGTCCGCTACGGACATACTGCCCAGATCCCCTTCCCCGCGCATACGCGGTGAGACTGCTTGTGCTTCGACTTCTTTATCGCCGACAATAAGCATAAACGGAATCTTTCCGACCTCTGCATCACGGATTTTACGTCCAATTTTTTCGTTACGCTCGTCCACAAAGCCTCGGATATCGGATAGTTGCAAGGTATTGACGACTTTTTTGGCGTAGTCGTTATATTTTTCGGAGACGGGAAGTATTGCGATTTGGTCTGGAGTGAGCCAAAGCGGGAAGTCGCCCCCGCAATGCTCAATCAAAATGGCTACAAAACGCTCTATGGACCCAAACGGCGCACGGTGGATCATTACGGGGCGGTGCTTTTCGTTGTCTGAGCCTGTGTAGGTTAAATCAAATCGCTCAGGAAGGTTGTAATCCACCTGAATCGTCCCGAGTTGCCACTTTCTACCCAGCGCGTCTTTCACCATAAAGTCCAATTTAGGTCCATAAAACGCCGCCTCACCGTACTCAACGACCGTTTTTAGTCCTGACTCATCGGCAACTTCCTGAATTTGACGCTCAGCCGTATCCCAAAGCTCGTCCGAACCAACGTATTTACTTGGGTTTTCGGGGTCACGTAGGGAAACCTGTGCTACATAATCCTCAAAACCAAAGACTTTAAAAACGTACAACACTAAGTCGATCACGTTAGCAAATTCCGCCTTCACCTGATCGGGACGGCAGAAAATATGTGCGTCATCCTGTGTAAACCCGCGTACACGCGTCAATCCATGCAGTTCTCCGCTTTGCTCGTAGCGATAAACGGTTCCGAACTCTGCTAACCGTAAGGGTAAATCTCGGTACGAATGCGGTTTGGACGCATACATTTCACAGTGATGGGGACAGTTCATCGGCTTAAGCAAAAACTCCTCGCTCTCGCGTGGGGTGTTGATGGGTTGGAACGAGTCCTCACCGTATTTTTCGTAGTGTCCCGAAGTGACATAAAGTTCTTTTCCTCCAATATGTGGCGAAACGACCATTTCGTAGCCGCGTTTCATCTGCTCTGTCTGCAGAAAGTTTTCGAGGCGACGACGCAGCATCGCGCCTTTAGGCAGCCAGAGCGGAAGTCCCATACCGACTTTCTCGGAGAAAGTAAATAATTCGAGTTCCTTCCCGAGCTTACGGTGGTCACGGCGTTTGGCTTCTTCAAGCTTTTCGAGGTACTCTTTGAGTTCCTTTGCCTTCGGGAACGTAATCCCATAAATACGCGTCAGTTGCTGACGGGTCTCGTCGCCGCGCCAGTACGCACCTGCTACGCTAAGTAATTTTACTGCTTTAATAAATCCTGTATGCGGAATATGCGGTCCGCGACAAAGGTCTGTAAAGTCCCCCTGCGTATAAAACGTAATATTGCCGTCGTCAAGTCCCGCAAGGAGTTCAACTTTGTAGGGATCCCCTTTTTCTTCAAAATAGGCAAGTGCCTCGGCTTTAGGGACATCTTTTCGGATAAACTCGCTCTTTTTCTTAGCCAGTTCGATCATTTTTTTCTCCACCTTCGGGAGGTCATCCGAGGAAAACTGATGCGTTCCAAAATCAATATCGTAGTAAAAGCCATTTTCTATTGGCGGGCCAATCGCCAGCTTAATGCCCGGATAAAGTGCTTCGAGTGCCTCTGCCATCAGGTGTGCTGAGGAGTGCCAAAACGCCATTTTCCCACTGTCGTCCTTCCACGTAAAAAGCTGTAAGTTGGCATCTTCGGTGAGGGTTCGGGTGGCATCCCAAACTTCTCCGTTGATTTTCATGGCAAGGACATTTCGGGCAAGTCCTTCGCTGATACTTTTGGCAATGTCAAGTCCGCTTACGCCTGCTTCGTACGCTCGAACGCTGCCGTCGGGTAGGGTAATATTAATTTGGTTCATACTTATTCAAAGTTTGGTTGCAAGATAGGAGAAAGCCCTCAAAATCACCAAGGAAATTGGGTAAAAGGCTCTTTTTGAAGATGTTTTCCTTGATCTCCAATTGCTTGGTATCACGAATTTTGATACAAAATAGCCAAGGGAATTACAGCAACACCCTAAGGGTTTTGGAAATTCATAGGGTGTAAAACAGGGTAATACGCCTGCTAAAGTTACTGCTTCGTAATGATAAGCCTTCCCGTCACTTCTATCAGCTTTCCTGTTTCCTTGTCGTTAAAGTAATAGCCATCGCTGTTGGCTTCACTTTGGACCTTCCCGCTACTGATCCAAGTGCATGCTACGCTACCATCGCAGTTTATCATCTCCACTTTAAATTCCGAACCGTATCCATAGACTTTAGAGCGCGTCGCATCGGTACGGGAGGCGTTCCCGATCAGCAGGGTAAATAGAAGTAGGGCGGCTTTGACGATCTTGAGTTTCATGGCATTTCGCTTTTTAATGACATATCAAAATAGCGATGGAAAGCGGTTTGCACAAATCTTCTCTAGCGAAAGTCTTTTTGATAATCAGGCGATTGTAGAGTTGTTATTAGAAAGGTTTAGACTACACGCTAGGCAAGCATAATTTCTTTCAATAAATGCGGATCGTTGTTGAACGACATAAAAAGCTTCTGCTTCAACGTACCTTTCGTGCTGATTAAGTTTTGCGCCATTTTGTCGATGGCAATCGTGGAAAGTACCGTCTGGATAAAGGCTTCGATGAGGTCATCCATACCCAGCCCAATTTTATTGTAGTCTTTTTGATCCATCATTAGGAGTCGATTTGTATCCGAGTCCCAGCCTGTTTCGGTTTTAATGGAGAGATTTGTCCCTAAAATCTCCCACGAAGAGGCACTGCTTTCCAGTTTATTCACGAGCGGACGCAGGGCACGACGCGCATAAATGGAAATCGGGCGGAAACCCTGCTCGGTCTGTTGAATCATCATACGGAGGTCAGCCACGTAACTGTTTCCTTTTTTATCGGGTAGTGTCCCGACATGGTAAAGTCTTCCCTGCTCCGTGGCAGAACTCCAGTTATAATTACCAATTAGGCTTTGTACGATAAATTTATCGTACTCAAAATCCGATTCCATAAAAGCGGCTAATTCCTCAGGGCTGACGATGGTATAAACGCCCTGCCCTGCGTTACTATATGGCACTTTAATCACTGCCTGACCGCCTAGTTTTTCGACCCAAAACGGGATACTGGCCTTGGAAACATCCCAAATTGTCTCGGGCGTATTGATTTTAAGCCCCGAATCGCGAAGCTCTCCATTCAAAAAATCATACGCTTTGGCGGCAATGAGTTTATTTCGCCCTCCCGCAATACAAGCAATCGAAGGATTAAAAATGAAGGTTTTGCTGTTGATCGGTAATCGTGACCAAGGCTTTTGGGTGACGTATCGAAAGGCTGCCCGCACCTTAAGCCACTCGCCCTCGGGTGTTCGTACAGAAAGCTGTCCCTCATCCCAACGCCAATCGGGATCAGTTTGGTTTTGCTTACAAGGAACGTAATAGACGGTTTCGCCTGTCAGGTCGGACATCGCGTGTGCATAACCCGAAGCTTCCACGGGGTTTTTATCGTACAAAACCGCCAGAACTCCGGTTTTACCAAGGCGACGGGATTTTAGCTGCGGTAAGAATGTATTTTCGATTAGGGCGCGATACCCCCCCATCTCTTGGTTTTCGTCTCGCAAGGGCATTGACTTCTGCCCTGAAGGACAGGAGTTAGTCTCAATAACGACCATCTGACGCTTTGCTCCAGCCGAGGTTACGTGAATGAGATCAGCTCCCGACCAAAAAAAGTGTTTAGGTTTATATTTTAGTAGCTCTTCTAACTTCTCTGCCTTAATTCTAGGATGAAGGTGGCAATACCGATTGATAATCCTTGAGGTGGTAAGGTTAAAAAAGAAGTTTGCCATCGGGTGAAGTGTCGCATTCATAGCGCGTGGATACCAATGGTTCGCTCGTTCAAAAGTGTTGGGTGTGATGCGTACAGCTTGCATTCAGTTTTCGGATTTAAATAGGCTCAAGTATAGGCATTTCTGAGGTCAAAAGCCTCACTTTTGCTAGATTTTAGGGAATATGTTTCAGGTCAGAGGAGGGGAATGCTGATGCAAAAGAAGCTACTCCTCAAAGACAATTCCCAAATCAATTTCCAGATCAGGTAAGACGAGCGAAGGAATCATTTCTCCTGAGATAAAGTAACCTTTTTGAATGTACTCGTGAGTGGTTTCGTCTAGGAGGAAACGCTCTACACTTTGCTCAGAGGGGCGTGCGATCCAATATTCTTTTACGCCTGTTTCGGCGTAGAGTTGAAATTTTTCGCGTATGTCACGCTGTCCGTTTTGCCCGCCAGAGGTGATCTCGATGATAAAGTCAGGCGCACCTAAGCAGCCCCGTTCATCGAGCTTTTCCAGATCACAGATTACGCAGATATCAGGTTGCACAACGGTATAAATTTCTTTGTCGGTTTTTCCTTCGGGATTAGTGACTAAGCGTACATCAAAGGGAGCAGCGTAAAGTTTGCGAGCACTGCCCTTAGCTTTTAATTGGGCGTATATTTCACCCGAAAAGACTCTGGATATATCTTGATGTTTGCGCTTAGGGGCAGACATCGGAAAGATGCGTCCACGCAAAAGCTCTACAAAATGGTCGAATCTCCAGGTGAGGTAGTCGGCGTAGGTGTAGCGTTTATTGAGGTCAAGTTGATTTAGGGAGGTAATCATAAAAACAGTATTTTGAGTGATTAAAAATACGGGTTTCTATTGGATAAATCAATCCTCTACCAGCCCCAGCAAAGCCATCAGCATCACGTCCAGTCCCATGCCGAAGATAACACCAAAGCCAAAACCATAGCGTACCAGCTCATCCAAATATTTTTTGGCGAAACCCTTAAAAAGTTGCTCTAGGTTTTCTGGAGACATATTATTTAGTTCCTTGACGACAATATCATGGATATTTACTGACCCTAGAATGTCAGGCAGACGGTGCCCAAGTGCGTCAATGGCGGACTCCGCAAGCGTTCTGACCAAAAACTCTTTCGTCTCCGTGGGGATGTTCTTGTTAAGCGATCCCATATTTTGAGTCACGACAGCTTTAAGCATCTGCTTGAAACGATGTTCGTAATCAGCGTTAGATGTAATTTTATCAATCAGCGTATCCAGATCCTCCTGAAGTTGATTCCATTCTAAAAGCTCTTCCAAGGGCTGCGATTTAGCAAAACCGACCAGTTTCTGCACCAAAAGCCGAACCTGAACCGTAAAGGCTTCACTTTCTAGGATCACGCTCAGCGAGTTTTGCAAGGCAGCCCCCAGCTTCTCATCAGAGAAGTCTTTGAGTAAGTCGCGCGTTGAAATCTGCGCCAAAACGTCATTGAGCAAACGCCCGATAAGGTCTTCTGCTTCGTTTAAAAGAATCACCTCCTTACGCCGGAATCGCTGCTCTAGCTCTCCACCCGCCCTCTTGATTTGAGCACGAAGGAGGCTTTGCAGATCCGTCAGCTCACCAAACTGGCTCAAAGGCAGAAGCTGCCCTAGCGGTAACTGGAAAGTCTCGTGCAAAAGGGCGACCGTCAGACGCTCCACCGACTCTTCTGTCTTGGGGTGTGCTACTACGTTATCAATAACGGCACGAATATCCCCCTTGTCAAAGCTGACATTTAGGGATTCAAGCGGAAAGTCCCCTAACCGCTCAATTTCTTGATCGATCAAGCGTCGAATAGACCCTCGCTCTCGCTCTACAAAGCCCGGAATACCGTTATTAGTTAGGTCGATGACTGTTTTTCGGATCGTATCTTTGTAAAATAGAGCAGCCCGTTGCTCAGTGAAAGCACGCTCATAGATGCGGTCTGCGAGTACTTCTCCATTATTTTTCATCCAGATCACCCCTGTCTCAAATATCTTCTGGATGATAAAGTCAAGATTTTTGGTCACTAAGTCCAGTAGTCCACCATCAAAAAGCTGCCCGATAGTTTTGTCTGGTGAGATTTCTTTCTCTACGCGCTGGAGCACAATGTGCATAAGTCCCGCTTTCAGCTCCTCTTTACTGAGTTCTTTGTACAAGTAATCTGCAAGCTGCCTCTGTACGCGCGCCTGCTGATCTTCTGGTAATAATTTGTTGAGCGAAACGCGTCCGTAGCGTGTTGCCTGACGATTTAGCTCGTTAAGAATTGTATCAATAAACTCGTCCTGTGTAAGTTGCTTAGTAAAGCCTTTCACCTCGCCTGAAAGCGCATTTCGGACGACTTGTACGAGGTTTACCCTTGTTTTTTCGGGAATAAGCGTGTCCAAGGAGGCTGTATCTTCTTTCAGATCTTGCCAACGTCCCTGTAACTCTCTCTGTACTAAGGTGACGGTTTCTTCTCTCCTTAGGTAGTTTAGGATTTGCTGTTCAAGGAAAGTAGTATCAATATTTTCAAGCGACTCAGTTTGGTAATTGGTAAGCAGTTTTTTGAGTTGCGTCTTGATTTTATCTGTGTTCTCAGTAAGAAAACGGTAAGCGGTATCGGCTATTTTAAGGCCTAAATCTTCTTTATGGCTTTGTACAAACGTTTCGAGGCGTTCATAGTCGTTTTTTCGGAGCAGATCAATCAAAAAATCAAGAATACCCGCCTTTTTGTCATCAAAAGAGTCTTTTAACCCATCCGCATTCATCAGTTTATCACTGACAAAGGCACCCATTTTGTTGGCAAAACGTGTTTGCCGGCGCACCACCACCCCCGGAGTCAGTGGCACAGGAACCTTCGCTACAGGCAGGTACTTTTTGGTGTAGGGACGGAAAATCATCCGAAGAGCAATCCAGTTTGTCCCCAGTCCCGTAAGCCCGTAAGCCAGAGCAGGTACTCCCCAGCGCAAGCCCGCCCCCTGAAACGTAGGTAAATACGCCAACACCCCCCCGGCAATTCCACCAAACAAAGCCCCCAAGCGCGTAATTGGCTTAAGTTCCATGCCCATAAACTTCTCTACCATATCCCGAATCTGTGCAGTACTCTGACGGCGTAAGTTTGATTGTACTAAGGACTCAATTCGTCCATCCAGAATGGTTTCGAGGTTTTCGAGGAGAGCCACACGAAGTACGTCCGAGATATTCTCATAGAGGTCAGGAACACGGTTCAAGACGCGGAAATAAGTATGCAAACGGTTCTGCTTGCGTTTTTCAAATCCATCCTGAAGATAGCCTTCCAAGTTCTGAATCGCGAAAGTACTCATCCCGGAAAGCTGCTCGGCAGTGACAATGGAAGACCAATTTCTATCTACTAGAGGAGTGGCGACGTTTTGTAACAAAAGGTGTTCAATCGTACCCTGATACTGTCCGCCAGCACGCAGGGCAAAGCTTTCTAACTGCTCCGACCAATCCTGAACATTATTTGGCGTAACAATTTTCCCGATAGGCGTTTCCCCTGCTACTAAAAGACGATTTTGCAGCGTACTAGAAAGCAGTAACGAAGCCCGGCGGCTATACAAAAAGCGGTCTTTGAGCTGTGTCTGAATCAGGAGCTGAATGTTCTGATCAACGAGTTTAGTGACTTGTTCCAACTCAAAGAAATTAGAGAGCGACTTGGAGAACAAGGCCTCAAAATCCTTAACTTCCAGGCGGTTTAAAGCCTCACCGATATTTTGCTGAAGTATGCCACTGAACTTAAGTAAGGTATTTTGCTTTCGCAGACTCTGCACGATGGAACCTACGCTCTGCTCGTTAAGAAAAGCGATAATCTGCTGGGTGAGCTGACGGGCGATGCGTTCGGGATTATCGCTGTAAGACTTGATAATCTCTACCAGCTTTTCGATCACGTTCGAGCTCTTACTCACACTGCCGACAAAAGTTTCGATCAGCCAACCCTTGAACTTACTATCCATATTTCGACCAAACGCCTCGTCGATCAAAATTTCAATATCGGGCTGCTTACTGTATAACCAAGCGACGACACGCTCCAAAATAGGCGGAAAATGTTCCTTAAAAAAAGACCGTATATTTTTTTGAATATCGGGGTTCAAAAGGTCAAAAACGGTCTTTTCCTCCTGCTCCAAGGTGTCAATCAGTAGGTTAGCAAACTCGGCCAGCATCTGCTCGCCTTGCTCAGAGGCTACAATACGACGCACTTCCTCCAAGAGCTGCTCGGCGGTAGCATGCATGGTCTCTTCGCCAAAGATATCGTTGAAACTCATTTTGCTGATCTCCTCGGCTACCTCGCCTACGAGTTGAGAGATATTCAACTCTTGGTAAATATTCTGGATTAAGCTGTCAAGTTCGTCCGTGTAGTTTCTGAGTAAGGTCTGATGCAACACCTCGCTTACATACGCGCCGTGCAGGGAGACTTCTTCAATAAGTTCATCTTTCAGGAGGTCAGCAGGCGTTTTTTTGGCTACCTCTTGATACAACTGCCGCACAAACCGCTCGATTACATTGAACTCTTCTAGTTTTTGGAGTAAAAGCGAAGTTACCGTTTTACTCAGATGCTCAAGCTGGGGGGTAGAAGCCAGATCACCCACTTTTAAATTTGAAACCAGTTGCCCAACCAACGGACTTACAGCCTCGGGCAAAGAACTGCTCAAGCTATCCAGCAGGTTAGCAAACGCGGTATCTAATCCGGGGACACCGCCCAAGGTGAGATCTTTGGGGACGCTCTCAAAAAGCTGCTGCTCAAGGTAACGACGGACCGTTTTTTCAACTTCTTCCTGAAAAGCAGGCGTATTAAGTTCTTCGTAAAGCGTTTTGTGGTTTAGGACATCCTTTTCGACTACCTTACTAATGTTGAGAATAAACTCCTCGGTGGTTTTCAAAAATATTCCCCCAAGCCCCAGACGCTTCCGAAAAAGCATCTGAATAGCCATATCGTTAGTTGTGTAGCCGACCACCCCGCCGACAAAAATTTTACTAAGTAGTTGAAGCAGCATAGTCCTCCGTGAGTAGTTTGTGCCATTTAGGTAATTTCAAATTTACCTTTTCTATCACAAAAAAGCACGAAAGCTGCTCGGTTGTTTAACCTTTCTGTTGGGAATATGTAAAATAATAGCGAGATTTAAGCATGCGTTTAGTATTTCTAGTCTTGATCATCTTATCTGCCCACTCATTGAGGGCACAGGACTTTGATTCACTGTATCGCCGTGCTGAGCAGCTCAATACAAACTTTAAGTTAGATTCTGTTCAAACGCTTCTGGACGACACACTTTTTCCGCTCGCAAAGGATGATCCATCGAAACTAACGCAAGCATATCATTTGCAAGGAAGTATCTATCTGAAAAGGAGCCAGCTAGACACTGCGCTCCAATTCTTTTTTCGTGCTCTCGAACTTGCCAAAGAGGCTAAATTGTCTTTTGAACAGCATACTGCTTTAAACGGAATTGGGCGGACATTTTACGGACTCGGAAAGTACGACAGCTCGCTTTTTTATCACGAGGAATCACTCCGCATCTCCAAAGAAATTAATGACAAACGTGCCGAGGGGGTAACTTTGAGCAATATCGGAATCCTTTACGACGAACTTGGCGACTATCCCAAAGCACTTGACTATTATTTCCGTTCTTTACGCATCGTAGAAGCTATACCCAACGAGCAGTCTGCCGCTTACGCACTTATGAACATTGGGGCGGTTTACGGGCAACAAAAAGATATGAAACGCGCCATTACGTATCAGCGCAAAGCCTTGAAGTCTTTTGAAAATGTGGATGATTTGTACGGGCTTGCTATCGCGCTAGGTAACTTGGGAGAATATTACTTCCAAGAGAAGAATTACGATAGTGCGCGGTATTTTGCCAAAAAAGGATTAGATCTTTCACAAGAGATTGAAGATGATATTGGCATTCAGATCGGCTTTAAGACACTAGGAAATATTGAGATTTCTAATAAAGATTATAAGTCTGCCGCCCAGAGCTTCCTAGAATCCGAGAAAGTTGCGCTCGCCATCGGGGATATCAGTGGACTAGCGTCCATTCACGGAGAACTATCAAATGTTTATCTCAAGCTAGGACAAAAACAGAAAGCCCTCCAGTACGCACGCTCGTCGCTGCAATACGCCAAAGAGTTAGCTTCTCCCAACCAAATCAAAACGGCCCTTGAGCAGCTACTAGGGGCAGAGTATAAAAACGGAAACCTTGAAGAAGCCTTTTCTTTACAGTCTCGACTGATGGAATTAAAGGACAGCATTTTTAATGAAGAATTTAGTACACAGATTGCCAACCTTCGTGCCGACTACGAGATTGAAAAAAAGCAAGAAGAAATCGACCTACTTAACGAGAAGTCACGGCTTGAAAAATTAGCCCGCCAACGGCAGGTTTGGGTTCGGAACCTGTTCGGCGTGGCGGCATTGCTTTTCTTGGGAATCGTGTTTGTCGCACTCAGGAGCAGAAAGCGTGAACGGGACGCACGCATCAAGGCAACTAAGCAACGTGATCGCCTTGCCGAAGCTAACAAAACGATCACGGAACAGTCCACCGAAATCCAGCAACAGCACGGCGAGCTTGAAGCACAAAACGAGTACCTTGAGCAAGTCTTGAATGAGGTTGAAAGAAAAAATACCGCAATTACGGCAAGTATAAATTATGCGCAGCGAATACAGCAGGCGGTGCTTCCGGAGGAGAAACACTTTGTGGAAACTTTTGCAGACTTCTTTCTTTTGTATCGCCCAAGAGACATTGTAAGTGGGGATTTCTACTGGCTTTCAGAAGAGCTGGAAAATAACGAACGTGTCATTGCGCTAGCGGATTGTACGGGGCACGGCGTTCCGGGTGCATTTATGGCTATGGCAGGAGATGCTTTACTGACCCAAATCGTAAATCAGAAAAACATTTATGCCCCCGCACAAGTCCTAAACGAGCTTCATGAGTCTGTACGAAGGCACCTGCATCAGGATACCAACAGAAATAAAGACGGCATGGACGCTTCGATATTGCACTGGCAGCCCCAGAAAAAACTACTTACTTTCTCGGGTGCAAAAATGCCCGTGCTAATAGAGCAGAATGGAGAATGGATATACCAAAAAGGGAGTCGCCTTTCGATAGGTGGAGAACGCTATAAGATACAGAAGGAATTTGAGACACAGGAGTTTACTGTGGAAAAAGGGACGACAATTTACTTATTCTCGGACGGTATCCAAGATCAGTTTGGTGGCTCCAAAGACCGAAAGATATCAAACAAAAGGTTCCGTAAGTGGCTAAAAGAAACCCATCACGAAGAAGATCTAAAAAAACAAAAAAGGCTGCTAGAAGCTCGGCTAGATGAGTGGATGGGCAAAAAACTTCAAATTGATGATATTAGCGTACTGGCTATTCGTTTTTAATTATGTCCTTCCAAGAAAAGTTCATCACCACAACTACCGAAATCTACCTCAACTCTGCGCGTATGGGGCTGCTTCCCAAAGTAAGCTTTGAGGCTGGCCAGCAGGCACTCAAAAAACGCGCTTTCCCTGCCCAAATTACAGGCGAAGATTTCTTTTCAGAAGTTGAAGCCCTCAAAAAAGCTTTTGCCCAACTCATCAACCTAAATGAGTGGCGACGGTTAGCTGTAATCCCCTCGGTATCGTACGGAATAGCCAATGTTGCGCAAAACTGCCAGCTTTCCCAAGACGACGAGGTGCTGATCATCTCAGAGCAATTCCCAAGTAACGTTTATCCTTGGACGGATATAGCAAAAGTAAAAGTTGTTGAACCAATACTCGATAAAATACTCAATGCCATCGCACCAAGAACCAAGGTGGTCGCTACGGGTATCTTACACTGGTCGGACGGTACGCTCTACGATCTCGAAGCCCTCCGTGCGCGTACGCAATACGCTGGGGCACGGTTGATTCTGGATGGAACACAAGCGATTGGTGCTATTCCTTTTGACATTCAAAAAATTCAGCCTGATGCCATGGTTTGTGCGGGCTACAAGTGGTTACTCGGCCCCTATTCTTTGGGTATGGCCTACTACGGGGAAGCCTTTGACGAGGGAACACCCATCGAGCAAAGCTGGATGAACCGCTTGGGTAGTTCCGAGTTTACCGCCCTATCGAAACACGTACAAGAGTATGAGCCTTTTGCGCGTCGCTACGATGTGGGCGAGCAGAGTAATTTTCAGCTTGTACCGATGTTGCTTGCTTCCTTGGAGTTTTTGGCAGCGCACCCTCCCAAACTCATTCAGGAACATTGCCAGAAAATCACAGAAGCACCCATCAAAAAGTTAAAAGAGTTAGGGTTTACGTTACCGACGTTTTACTCCCCACACCTCTTCG